>JACDBY010000114.1 GCA_013694685.1 Actinomycetota bacterium | reverse complement strand
GGACGCACCGTTCACAACCTCTTCGGACTGCCGCGCGCCGCGCGGCCGCGCGTGCGGGCGCCGCGGCTCGACGGGCGGTTCCAGCGCGAGGTCAGACGGCTCGCCGCAGGCTTCCCGGGAACGGCCGGGATCTACGTCGAGCACCTGAGCTCGGGCGCCGGGGCCGCCTGGAACGCGCGGGCGACCTTCCCGGGGGCGTCGACCCTGAAGCTCGCGATCGCCGTGGCGCTCCTCGGCCGGGTCGACGGCCCGCCCACGCCCGGAAGCACGCTCGACCGGATCATGCGCGGGATGCTGATCGCCTCGGACAACGACGCGGCCAACCGAGGGCTCATCTATCTCGGCGGGTCGACGAGCGGCGGCGGCGCGCGCGTCAACGCCGCGATGCGCGCAATCGGCCTCGAGCGGACGGAGATGTACGGGGGCTACCTCCTCGGCACCTCGCTCGAGCCGGTGCGGGAGCCGGCCACGCGAGGCATCCCGCTGAATGTCGTCTCCCAGCCGGGCTGGGGAGCCGGAAAGGCGACGACCGCTGCAGATCTCGCCCAGCTCCACCGGGCCGTCTGGCTTGCGAGCGCCGGGCTCGGCCCGCTCGGCCGCTCACGCTCGGGCGTCGGCCCGGCTGAGGCGCGTTACCTGCTCTACCTGCTCGCCAAGGTGCAGACGCGCAGCAAGCTCGCGCGGGTGACCCACCGACGCCGCGGCGTCGTCGTACTCCACAAGGCGGGGTGGATCGATGCCGGGCGCCACGACGCGGGTCTCGTCGTCTCCAGGAGCGGGGTCGTCGTCGCGGCCGTCATGACGTATCGCGCCTCGGGTCCGGGCCGCCGGGCCGACGTCCTGGCGGGTGATGTGGCCGAAGCGGCGCTCCGCCGCTTCCGCGGCTGACAGAGCCACGAAAGCGGGGCTCGGTCTGTTCCCTTTCGTGCTCGATCACCGCACGAGGTACGGCATCCGTGCGTCGTTCCACTCACCGCTCGGAGGGGCGAGATAGATCTCGCCCTACGGCAACTGGCGAGGCGCCGCTGAGACCATCGCGACCATGGAGGCCGCGAGGACGCCGGCTCAGCCTGCGCCCTCGCGTCGAGCCGGCCCGCGCCCTCGGAGTGCGCCGCCGTCCCGTCCGAATGGATCCCAGGGAGGCGGAATGGGATCTCGGATGCCTCTCTCTTACTGTTCCCGCCCCGTGCGAAGGCTTTGTGAGCGATCGGTACGCAATGTGGTCAAGCTGCGCCTGCACGTCTTCGCCCTAGCTATACTTTTTGTACCAGCTATGCGATCGACCACGAAGGTGAGGCAGAGAACGTGAGCAAGCTCTTGCTCGTACCGCTCGACGACATCGTCGTCTTCCCGAACATGAATGTCACGCTGACGGTGGACGTCGGCGACGAGAGTCGCGTCCTCCTCGTGCCGAAGCACGAGGGCGAGTACGCCGCCGTCGGCACCGTCGCCCGCGTGACCGACCGCGTCCGCCTCCCCGGCGGTGCGACGGCCGTCGCGCTCGAAGGACTCCACCGCGGAGTCGCCGGCGCGGCCGAGACCGACCCGCAGGGGCGCCTGCTCGTCGAGGTGGAGGAGCGCCACGACAGCGCCACGAGCGACGACCGTATCCGCGAGCTCGAGACCGAGTACCGCGCGGTCGTCGAGGAGATCCTCGAGCAGCGTGGCGACGACGGGCGCATCCAGGCGTTCATCCGCTCGATCGCCGAGCCCGGCACGCTCGCCGACACCTCGGGCTACTCGCCCGATCTCGGTTTCGAGCAGAAGGTGCGGCTCCTCGAGACGATCGACGTCGCCGAGCGACTCGAGCTGGCGCTCTCGTTCCAGCGGGAGCGGCTCTCGACGATGCAGATCCGGCGGCGGATCCGCGAGGACGTCGACGCGGGGATGGAGAAGCAGCAGCGCGAGTATCTGCTGCGCAAGCAGATGGACTCGATCCGCAAGGAGCTCGGCGAGGACGACGCCTCGGTCGTCGAGGAGTACCGGACGAAGATCGCCGAGGCGGACATGCCCGAGGCGGTGCAGGAGCAGGCCGACAAGGAGCTCGTGCGCTTCGAGCGGATGGGTGAGAACTCGCCCGAGTCGCAGATGATCCGCAGCTACCTCGACTGGCTGCTCGCCGTTCCGTGGGGCGTCCGCTCCGACGAGTTGCTCGACCCGGTGCACACGCGTGAGGTGCTCGACGCCGACCATGCGGGTCTCGAGGACGTCAAGGACCGGATCGTCGAGTACATCGCCGTCGCGAAGCTCCGCAAGGAGCGCGGCATCGAGCCGGACAAGCGGGCCGGCGCCATCCTGACCCTGATCGGGCCGCCGGGCACCGGCAAGACCTCGATCGGCGAGTCGATCGCGAAGGCGCTCAACCGCGAGTTCGTGCGGATGTCGCTCGGCGGCGTGCGCGACGAGGCCGAGATCCGCGGTCATCGGCGCACCTACATCGGCGCTCTCCCGGGCCGGCTGGTGCGGGCAATGCGCGACGCGAAGACGATGAACCCGGTGATCCTCCTCGACGAGGTCGACAAGGTCGGCGCCGATTGGCGTGGCGACCCCTCGGCCGCGCTCCTCGAGGTGCTCGATCCGGCTCAAAACTCCACGTTCCGCGATCACTACCTCGATGTCGAAGTCGACCTCTCGCAGGTCTTCTTCATCGCGACCGCGAACATCGCAGAGACGATCCCGGGACCGCTGCTCGACCGGATGGAGGTCATCCGCTTCGACGGTTACACGACCGACGAGAAGGTCGCGATCGCCCGTGGTTACCTCTGGCCGCGCCAGCGCGAACGGGCCGGGCTCGAGGAGGCCGAGGTCTCGATCTCCGATCCGGTGCTCGAGTCGGTCATCTCCGAGTACACACGCGAGGCGGGTGTCCGCCAGCTCGAGCGCGAGCTCGGCTCGATCCTCCGCAAGACGGCGACGAAGCTCGTCTCCGACCTGGTGAAGGCGCCGGTCGCCGTCGATCTCGACGCGGTGCGCGACGCGCTCGGTCGCCAGAAGTTCTGGCGCGAGGCGGCGGAGCGGACGGCGGTGCCGGGTGTCGCGACCGGGCTCGCGGTGAACATGATGGGTGGCGACGTCCTCTTCGTCGAGGCGACCGCGAATCCCGGGGAGGGCCTCGTGCTCACGGGTCAGCTCGGTGACGTGATGAAGGAGTCGGCGCAGATCGCGCTCTCGGCCGTGCGCTCGCAGGCGGACACGCTCGGGATCGACCAGGATCTGTTCGAGCGCGGATTCCACCTCCACGTGCCGGCGGGCGCGATCCCGAAGGACGGTCCGAGTGCCGGCATCACGATGGCGACCGCGCTGGCGTCCCTCCTCTCGGGCCGGCCTGTCAAGCACACCGTCGGGATGACGGGCGAGGTGACGCTGCAGGGCCGGGTGCTGCCGATCGGTGGACTGAAGCAGAAGGTGCTCGCAGCGCACGCGGCAGGCTTGACCGATGTCGTCATCCCCGAGCGGAACCGCGCCGATCTCGCAGACGTGCCGGCGCACGTGCGCGACGAGCTCACGTTCCACCCGGTGATGTCGCTCGACGAGGTGTTTGGCGTTGCGCTCGAGGCCGAGCCGGCGGCGCGTTCCCAGCTGACTGCCTGAGGATGAGCCGCTGTCGACCGTGTACCCCGGTTCCGGAGGAGGTCCGCCGTGCGGCGGGCCTCCTCGAGCGTCGTTGGACGGTCTCGATCCTCTGGGCCTCGTCCGAGGGCGCGAGCCGCTTCAACGAGCTCAAGCAGGCCGTGGGTGAGATCCCGCCGCGAACGCTCGCGCAGCGGCTTCTCGAGCTCGAGGACGCGGGACTGATCGAGCGGCGTGTCTTCGACGCGCGGCCGCCCCGCGTCGAGTACGTCCTGACCGCGGACGGGCTGCGTCTCCGCGCAGTTCTCGACGCGCTCGCGGTCTACGCGGGCGCGTAGCGCGCGAGCAGCCGCGCGAGCACGTCACGGGCTCCCGAGAGGACCGGCGGCCCGTGCGAGGTAAGAACCCGCTCGGCGGGAAGGTCGAGAAGCGGCTCGAGCTCGCGCGCGAGCTGCCCGCGAGACCGGGATTCGAGCCACGAGGCGGGACAGAGCTCGAGGCCTTCGGCGGTGCCGAGCAGGACGTCTCCGGGGACGAGCGTGGCCGGGTCTTCGAGCCACACCACCCACTCGGGCTCGGAGGCGATCCCGACGGCGTCGACACCGCTCGGCAGCTCGCCGGCGGAGCCCGTGACGAGACGACCGCCATACCGCTCGACCAGCTCGTCGCTGCTCCGAGCGTGCCACGCGCAGGTGAGGAGGACGACGAGAGGCAGCCCGGCCCGCTCGACGTCGCGATCGAGCGCGGAAAAGAACCGCTCCCGTTCGCCCGCGTCGGCCGGGACGAGCGGATCGACGAGCACGATCGCCTCGTCCCCCTCCTCCCAGTAGACGCAGCCGACCTCGCGCTCCCAGCCCTGGCGGGGTTTCCAGTCGGGGTGCGACGCCGTCCAGCGCCAGAGACCCTCGGCGACACGCGTCACCTCCACGCGGCTGACGCTACCGTCCGCTGGATGGAGTCGCAGCTCCATCGGCGTCCGTGGGCGGGACAGCGCCTCCCGGTGCGCTCGATCCGCTCGTCGCCGCCGAACGAGCCGTCGCGGAGGAACGCCAGCGGATCGCCCGCGAGCTGCTCGCCGGTCTGCGGGAGCGCGTCGCGCTCGTCGGCGGTGCGGTCGACTCAGGCCCCCCGCGCGGGCGGCGGCTTCGTCGTCACGGCCCGCCTGCCGCTCGCCGTCGCGTCATGACGACCCGTGTCCTGATCGTCGACGAACAATCGCTCGTCCGGGCCGGCTTCCGGATGATCCTCGATGCAAAGCCGGAGATCGAGGTCGTGGGCGAGGCAGCTGACGGGCTCACGGCCGTTCTCGCCGCGCGTGAGACCGAGCCGGACGTGATCCTCATGGACGTCCGGATGCCGAACGTCGACGGGCTCGAGGCAACCCGCCGCCTGCTCGACGGCAAGGAGAGCGGGCCTCGCATCTTGATCCTGACGACGTTCGATCTCGACGAATACGTCTACGAGGCATTGCGGGCGGGTGCGAGCGGATCCTCCTCGTGGACACGCCGCCGGAGCAGCTCGTGGAGGCGATCCACGTCGTCGCGCGCGGCGAGGCGCTCCTGTCACCGGGGATCACGCGGCGGGTGATCGCCCAGTTCGGCCGGCATCCCCCCGCGGCGTCGCGCCCGACCGCCTCCGGTGTGGATGACCTGACGCCGGAGGAGCTCGAGGCGCTCCGCCAGAGATCGCACGAGGACTGTCGAACGCCGAGATCGCGCTCGAGACGGGGATCGACGAGGAGCTCGTTCGGGCCTGCACCATGCAGGTCCTCCAGAAGCTGCGCTTGCGAGACCGCGTGCAGGCGGTTGTCTACGCGTACGAGCACGGCATCGTCCACGCCGGTGAGAACGGCGAGCTTGCCCTCTAGCTCGGCTGGGCGTCTGCCGATATTCGTGACGTGGACGCTGCCGAGTCAGTCGCGGCCCGCCTGATCGGCACGCTCTTCGTCGAGCGTGGCGTCGCGTCCGAGTTCCAGGTGAGCCTTGCGCTCGAGATCCAGCAAGAGACGGATCAACAACTCGGCGAGATTCTGATCGAGCGGTTCGGCGTCTCGCGGGAAGAGATCGGGCAGGTGATCGTCGAGCAATGGCAGGACCTGGGCAAGCCCGCCGGTTTGGAGCCGGAGGCGGCTCTCAGCGAGAGCTGGAGGCGGCTCGGAGACATCTTCGTCACGCGGGGCTTCGTCACGACCGAGGAGCTCGATCACGCGCTCAGCCGCCAGCGACAGACCGGGGAGCGACTCGGGGAGGCGCTCGTCGCTCTCGGCGCGATCAGCAAGTTCGAGCTCGCAGGAGCGCTCGCCGAGCAGATGGCGAGCCTCGACGAATCGGGAGCGGCGCGCCACGACGACACCGAAGCGACGGTCCACCAGCTACGGGCGCGGCCCGTCGAGCCTCAGGCGATCGCGGCGGAGGCGTCCGCAGCGACGACAGCGCCGTCGCCGAGCGAGGCTCCGACGCCCCTGCCACCCGAGCTCAGGGCGGTCGAGGTGGGCAAGACGACCGAGCCCGCGCTCGAAACGGACGAGACGACCGAGCCCGCGCCCGAGATCGCGCTCGCCGCTCCCCTGCCGGTGCCCGGAGTGATCGCCTTCGTGCCGACGACGACGGGATACACGCTCGTGCCGCTCGACGGCTCCGCGCCCGAGGTCGGCGAGCTCGTGAGCGAGCTTGGCGACCTCGGGGAGCTCTATGTCATGCGCCACACTTCCTCGCCGCTCCCGCTCGACAAACGCACCTGCGTCGTCGTCGAGCGTCGCTCGGCGACGACGTTCTCGTTCAGCTTCGCCGACTGAGCTACTGCATCCCGGTGTCGAGCTCGAAGTCGGCTCGAATCGAACGACCGCTGGCGACGCGCACGAGCCTCGGGCTGAGGACGCGGCGCGGGCTCTCCGGCGCGATCGAGACCGAGTAGCCACCGGGCGCGAGCCTGATTCGGTACGAGCCTGCGGCGCTCGTCGTCGCCCGACCGACGATCTTGCCGTCGCGGCTGAAACGAAGAACGACGCCGGCGGCCGGCTTCCCGCACGGACGCCCCTCGATGCAGACGGGCCGCGCGGGCATCAACGTCACGACGCCGTGCACGCTTCCGGCTGATGGGGACGTACCGGCGGAAAGCGCGGACGGCGCGAGGAGAGCGACGACCGTGGCGAGCACGATCCACCGACCGGGCATCCGGTCACGGTAGCGAACGAGCGGCTCGCAGTTGTCGGACCCGGTCGAAAGCATTAGCGTCGGCACCACCAACAGAATCGAAAGGGGGGATCCGCCACATGCGCGGAACGCTTCTCCACGACGGGTCAGTGCGACGCCTCGCGCTTCCCGTCATAGCCGGCCTCGTCGCGATCGCCGTGGCTTTCGTCACGGCGGGCACGACCCAGGCAGGCCCGACCGCGAAGATCATCGGCCCGACGTTCTCGGGTGCAAAGGCGTTCGACGTCTCGAAGCCGCTCCGGGAGCTCGCGAAGAACGCGACCCGGGCGGGCAAGGGCCTGCCGCCGAGCAGGGGGCCCGATCCGATCGTCCGCGTCTCGGACGTCGGAGAGCAGTCGCTCGTCGCCTCGGCAGCGCGAGCGGCCGGCGCGACGACCGCCTCGACGGCAGCGACGGCAGCACTCAGCCCGCTTCGGACGTTCGAGGGCCTCTCGAACCAGGACAACTTCAACGTGTTCGGGTTCCGCGTCAACCCCCCCGACCCGGTCGGGGACGTAGGCCCGAATCACTATGTCGAGATGATCAATCTTGTCTTCGCCGTCTACGACAAGGCGGGCAACAAGCTGCTCGGACCGGTGGACACCGGAACGCTCTGGGAGGGCTTCCCGATCGACGACTGCACCGATCCGTCGGGTGACCCGATCGTGGTGCACGATCAGTTCGCCGACCGCTGGCTCCTGACCCAGTTCTCGACCCGTGGCCCGGAGTACTACAACTGCGTCGCGATCTCCCAGACCCCCGACCCGACCGGCGCGTACTACCGATATGCCTTCAGCACCGGCCTGAACTTTCCCGACTACCCGAAGTACGGGGTCTGGAAGGACTCGTACGTGATCACGACGAGGGAGTTCGGCCCGACCGTCGAGTACGGGATCGGTGTCTACGCGCTCGACCGCAACAAGCTGATCGAAGGCGATCCGAAAGCCCGCTTCGTCGGCTTCTTCATCGACGGGAACGACCCCGAGATGCTGCCGCTCGTCGGTGACGGGCTCCTGCCGGCCGACGTCGACGGGAACACGAAGCCGAAGCAGGATGCGAAGATTCCGATCGTCGGCACGCAGGACGACGGTGGTCGGTACGGCGCCACCTTCGACGCTGTCAACGTCTGGGAGCTCGACGTCCACTGGAACGCCGCGGCCGAGGAAGCGACGCTCGAGCTTGCGGCCCAGTTGCCGGTCGCGCCGTTCGACTCGATCTTCCCGTGCGCTCCGGCCTCCCGCGACTGCTTGCCGCAGCCGGGGATCACGAATCCGGCGCAGTACCTCGACATTCTCTCGTACCGGCAACGACCCACGTGGCGGCTCGCGTATCGAGCGTTCAAGGGGTACGAGTCGATGGTCACGAACCAGTCGGTCGAGGCGGCACCCGGTGTCGCCGGAGCCCGCTGGTACGAGATTCGGCGGTTGAACTGCACATACACCGTCCACCAGCAGTGGAACTACGCGCCGGGTGACGGCGTTCACCGCTGGATGGGCTCGATCGCCCAGGACAAGAATGGGGCGATGGCGCTCGGCTACAGCGTCGTCAACGGCATCGA
>JACDBY010000102.1 GCA_013694685.1 Actinomycetota bacterium | reverse complement strand
ACCCTGCACTACCTGTTGGGCTTCCAGCGCCTCGGCTACGACGTCCACTACGTCGAAGCGCACGGGTCGACGCCGACCAAGCTGATGCGAAGCCCCGAGGACGACAGCTCGGCTCTCGCCGCGGCTTTCATCGAGCGCGTGTTACATCCGTTCGGCTTCGAGGGCCGCTGGGCATTCCACGGCCTCTACGCGGACGGCCTGTGCTACGGCACGAGCTCCGACGCCCTGCTCAAGCTGTACCAGGCGGCCGATCTGATCGTCAACCTGCACGGCGCGACCGTGCCTTCTCCCGAGCAGGCGGCGAACGGCCGGCTGGTCTACCTCGAGACCGATCCAGTGCAGGTGCAGATCCAGCTGGCGCAAGGGGACCGCGATGTCGTCGAGTACCTCGAGCCGCACGTCGCCTTTTTCACGTTCGGAGAGAACTACGGTCAACCGGACTGTGGGCTTCCCGTGAGCCCGCTCTTCGACTTCCGGCCGACTCGCCAGCCGGTGCTCCTCGACCTCTGGCAACGATCCTGTCCACCGCCGGAGGGCGCGTTCCGAACGATCGGCAACTGGCGGCAGGACGGGGCCGACATCCGCTACGAGGACAAGGTCTACAACTGGAGCAAGCATCACGAATTCCTGGCGATCCTCGACCTGCCCAGCCTGACGAGCCAGGATCTCGAGCTCGCCCTGGCAAGGGTCGACGAGCCGAGCAGGGCACTGCTCGAGGAGCGCGGCTGGAGGCTCTGCGATCCTTTGGCCTTCTCCGACGACATCGACGCCTACCGGGCGTTCATCCACGGCTCGCGCGGAGAGTTCTCGGTGGCCAAAGACCAGAATGTCCGGTTGCGAACCGGCTGGTTCAGCGACCGCAGCGCGACGTTCCTCGCGAGCGGCCTGCCCGTCGTCGTCCAGGACACCGCGTTCGATCGGATCCTCCCGACCGGCGAGGGCCTCTTCGGGTTCCGCACTACCGAGGAGGCCGCCGACGCGATCGCGACCATCAACGCGGCGCCGAGCCGCCACGGGAGGGCGGCCCTCGAGATCGCGCGCGAGTACTTCAGCCACGAGGTCGTGCTCGGGGACATGCTCGCCGAGCTGGGGCTCCGACCGCGGGTTGATCGAGGGCCGCGCCGTCGAGACCTCGAGGCGGCTCTGCCGTCCTCACTGCTCGTGATGCCCGTCTCGAGACATCCGACCGAGCTCGACCCGGAGACGGTCGAGACCGTGCTCCGGCGGCCCGTCCCGCGGGCACTCGACCTGCGCGGCGACGGTGTTGGCCCGCTCGCCTCGGTTGTCGTCGTGACCCGAGACCAGCTGCCGCTCACGCGAATGAGTCTGGAGACGGTGCTCCATGCGAACGGCTCCTCGGTCGAGCTGATCGTCGTCGACAACGCCTCGGAAGCCGAGACTCGGTCGTACCTGGCTGAGCTCGAGAGGCGGCACCCGTCAGTCCGGACGGTGCTCAATAGGGAGAACAGGTCGTATGCGGCCTCGCTCAATCAGGGACTGTCATTGGCGAGCGGCGCGCTGCTCGTGCTGCTGAACAACGACACCATCGTCACACCAGGCTGGTTGGAGGGTCTCGCCCGCCAGCTCGAGGACGCGACGGTCGGGCTCGTCGGGCCGGTGACGAACGAGGCGGGAAACGAGGCCGAGATCGACGTGTCCTACCAGACTTACGGCGACCTCCTCGAGCTCGCGCGCGACCGGGCTCGCGCCCAGCGGGGACGGACGTCGGAGCTCCCGGTCGCAACGATGTTCTGCGCCGCCATGAGGCGCGAAGACTACGAGCGGATCGGCCCGATCGACGAGGGGTACGAGGTCGGGATGTTCGAGGACGACGACTACTCGCACCGGGTGAGGCTGGCCGGGTTGCGCGTCGTCTGTGCCGAGGACGTCTTCGTCCACCACTTCGGCAAGGGGTCGTTCGGAAGCCTCGTGCCGACAGGGGTCTACGCTGCCCGCTTCGAGACGAACAAGCAACGATTCGAGGCGAAGTGGGGGCTCGATTGGACGGGGCACTCGCGGCGGCCGAGCGCGGCCTGGGATGCCGCCGTCGCGGACCTCCGGCGGCTTGTCGTCGAGAGCCTGCCCGCGGATGCCGTCGTACTGGTCGTGAGCCGGGGTGACGAGGCGCTCCTCCACCTCGGCGGCCGGACGGGTTGGCACTTCCCGCGCAACGGGGCGGGTGAGTACGCCGGGCACCACCCGGCCACGAGTGCCGATGCGATCGCCGAGCTCGAGCGGCTACGCCTGGAGGGTGCCACGCACCTCGTGTTCCCGAGCACCGAGCTCTGGTGGCTCGATCACTATGAGGAGCTCCGCGGCCATCTCGAGAGCCGGCGGGTACGAGAGACCTCGGCCGGCGTCGCCTACACGCTGTGACGGCGACGGTCGTCGTCGCCGGGCCGGTCGCGAACAAGCCGTTCAACGGGGGCGGTGCCTGGAGCCGGCTGACGCTCGTTCGAGGTCTCCTCGCTCTCGGGATCGACGCCTATCTGCTCGAGGAGATCTCGGCCGGCGCGTGCACGGGAGGCGATGGGCAACCGGCGCCGTTCGCCGAGAGCGTCAACCTGGAATTCTTCCGGAGAGCGGTGCTGCAGCTCGGCCTGGAGCGGCGGGCTGCGCTCGTCTCCCGCGAGAGCGAGGAGACCGAGGGTCTTGGCTGGGACCGGGTCGTTGAGCTCGCCGAGACCGCCGACCTCCTCGTCAACGTGAGCGGCCACCTCCGCCTCCCCGCACTGAAGGATCGCTTTCGCCGCAAGGCCTACCTCGACGTCGATCCGGGCTTCACGCAGTTCTGGGAGGCGGCCGGCAACGACGGCGGGCGCCTGGAGGGCCACGACGTCTACTTCACGGTGGGAGCGAACATCGGCACCTCGAGTTGTCCGATCCCGACGGGCGGGATCGAGTGGCGGGTGACGCGGCCGATCGTCGTGCTCGACGACTGGCCGGTCGTTCCCGGCACGCGTGAGACGTTCACGACCATCTCGAGCTGGCGCGGCCCGTTTGGGCCGATCGACGTGAACGGCCATCGGTACGGGGTGAAGGCTCACGAGTTTCGACGCTTCGTCGACCTTCCGGCGCTGACTGCGCGACCGTTCGAGCTGGCCCTCGACATCGATGCCGCGGAGACGTCCGACCTGACCCTCCTGCGCGACCACGGCTGGCAGCTCGTTCCGCCTCACGAGGTCGCGGGAGACCCTCAGGCTTTCCAGAGCTACGTCCAGGGCTCGTACGCGGAGTTCTGCGTCGCGCAGGGCGTTTACGTCCACACCGGCAGCGGCTGGTTCAGCGACCGAACGGTCCGTTATCTCGCCTCGGGCAAGCCGGCGCTCGTTCAGGACACGGGCTTCGGCCGGTCGATACCGACGGGCGCCGGCCTCATCGCCTTTGCGACCCTCGAGGAGGCGGCCTCCGGCGCCGCGTCGATCGTGGCCGAGTACGAGGCACACGCTCAAGGCGCCCGCGGCCTCGCCGAGCGGTACTTCAGCGCGGAGACGGTCCTCGCGCGTCTCCTGGACGAGGCGGGGATCACGTGACCGCCGGGACGATCCTCGTCAGCGGGATGCTGGCCGGCGTGCCGGGTCAGGGTGGAGCGGCTTGGGCCGTTCTCCAGTACGTCCTCGGCTTCCGCCGGCTGGGCTACGAGGTCTACGTCGTCGAGCCGGTCGCCAAGCTCGACCCGCGCTCAGTGGCCTATCTGAAGGAGCTCTCCGCGTCGTTCGAGCTCGAGGGCTTCGCCGCTCTGCTCGAGGAGGGCACGCGCGACACGGCCGGGCTCTCGTACGCCGACGTCGTGGGAGCGGCACGAAGTGCCGACATCCTCGTCAACATCTCGGGGATGCTCGCGGACGAGCAACTCCTCGAGCCGATCCCGACCCGGGTGTATCTCGACCTGGATCCGGCGTTCAACCAGCTCTGGCAGGCGATCGACGGGATCGACATGCGCTTCGAGGGCCACACTCACTTCGTCACCGTCGGCCTCGCGATCGGCAGGCCCGGCTGCTCCGTCCCCACGTGTGGTCGCGACTGGCTGCCGACGCTCCAGCCCGTGGTGCTGGAGCGCTGGCCCTTCGCCGACGGGCTCGTCCACGACGCGGTGACGACCGTTGGGAACTGGCGCGGCTACGGGTCGATCGAGCACAACGGTGTCTTCTACGGGCAGAAGGCGCACTCGTTTCGTGAGCTGATCGATCTGCCCAAGCG
>JACDBY010000092.1 GCA_013694685.1 Actinomycetota bacterium | reverse complement strand
GAGACGCTCGAGCTCGCGCTCGAGGAGATGCGAGAGCTCGTCCCCGGGGCGCCTGCTCTCGCCGTGAGCGGAGTGACGAGCGCGGGGCTCGATGACCTGCGAGCGGCGCTCGACGAGGTTGCCGCGGACGTCGTGCAGCGCCGCGCCGACTTCCCCACGCGGCTCTACGTCGATCGCGTGTTCACCCTGCGGGGGATCGGCACGGTCGCGACCGGCACGTTGTGGTCGGGCACGATCGCCGACGGCAACCATCTGCGGCTCGAGCCCGCCGGCCGCGACGTTCGCGTTCGCTCCGTGCAGGTGCACGACACCCCGGTCGCGCAGGCAGAGGCCGGACAGCGAGTTGCGGTCAGCCTCCCGGGCGTCGAGCGGAGCGAGCTCGCCCGCGGCGACGTGCTCCTCGCGGCCAACGCCTTCCCGCGCTCCTACCGGCTCGAGGTGTCGCTCGAGGAGCTCGAGCCGATCCCGGACGGCGCTCGCCTCTCCGTCCACCACGGCACGAGCCGGATCGCCGGTCGGGTGGTGCGCGTCGGGAGCGATCACGCTCAGCTCCGGCTCTCGACGCCCGTGCACGCTGCGCGCGGCGACCGCCTCGTCCTGCGCCGCGAGACCACTGTCGGGGGCGCAGTCGTGCTCGATCCCGCGCCGCCGCGCGGACGCGACCCCGAACGCGACGAGCTGCTCGACGCGGGCGACCCGGGCTCGATCGTGCGAGCGCTCGTCGAGGCGCCCGTTCGCGTCGAGGAGCTCGCGGCACGAGCGCTCCTCGACGGACCGGCGCTCGAGGAGGGCCTGGACACCGTTCGCGTGGCGGGCGGCTGGGCGTTCTCCGAGGAGTGGCTCGAGGAGCTCGCTGTGACGGTGACCGAGCGGCTCCGCGAGCGTGCCGAGGCGGCCCCGCTCGATCCGGGGTTATCCCTCGCAGAGCTGCTCCCACAGCCGTGGGCACCGGAGGTGGTCGGCTTGCTGCCGGTCGAGCGACGAGGCGCGACGGTCGTCCTGCCGGGCACCGCCGCGTCGCTGGGCGCCCGAGAGGAAGCTGCTGCGCAGCTCGAGCAGGCGCTCGCTGCCGCCGGGCTCGAGGCGACGAAGGTCGAGGATGCAGACCTCGCGCGCTTTCTCGAGACCGAGCGGCGTCTCGTGCGGCTCGGCGTCGGCTACGCCGTCGGAGCCGGGGCGTACGAGGTCGCGCGTGACCTCGTCGCGGCGGAGTGCGCGGCCGCAGGCGAGATCGCGCTCGCGCGCTTTCGCGACCTCGCCGGTGTCGGTCGGCGCGACGCGCAACTCCTGCTCGAGCGCATGGACATCGACGGCGTCACGCGGCGCCTGGGCGACCGTCGCGTCCTGCGTCGGGCCGGGCGTACGAGTGTGGCTACCACTCCGGCTCCGAGTCCGTCCCCACCGCCTCGGCGACCCGGTTGATGTAGTTGAAGTACGCGATCACCTGGATCGCGTCCGAGATCGTGGCGTCGTCGAGGCCGTGGGCGCGCAGCGCGTCCGTGTCCGCGGCACCGATCTCTGCGGGCATGAGCGTCAGCTTCCGGGCGTAGTCGCAGAGCGCTCGGAGCCGATCGTCGAGCGTTGCGTCTCGGTAGTCGTGCTCCGCGTGCGTCGCGAGCTCGTCTGGGGCGCCCTCGGCACGGAGGTCGTCGGCGTGCGAGCGCCGTCAGTAGTAACACTCGTTGACCGAAGAGACAACGGTTGCGAGCAGCTCGCGCTCTTGTCGCGTCAGGCCGGAGGGGCCGAACATGATCGAGCGGTAGAGGCCCATGGAGCTCCGCAGCGCCTCCGGCGAGAGGCTCATCGAGCGGACGATGTTGTAGACCTTCCCCGCTCTCGCGACGGCGGCCTGGTACTCCTCGGCCACCAGCCCGTTCGCGTCCTCGGGATCGATCAGACGGAGGTGGGCCACGGCCCGAGTCTTGCACGCAGGGCAACTGCGCTGGCCACGGGTAGCCTCAGCCGCGGAGCGGCATGGGCCCGGTGGCCCAGCAGGTCTTCAAAACCTGTGCGGTCGTGTAACCCACGGCTAGGTCGGTTCGACTCCGGCGCCGCTCCGTCAAGCCAAAATCTGGCCTGTGCACGCGGCTCGAGGCGCGTCGCGAGACCGTCTGCCGTCGTCGCGATCTTCCGCTTAAGTCCGCTCAAGACCGCCTGAGAGCGGTGAAAACTATCGCGCAACTATCGCGCACGGCGCGAACTAGGAGATCGGCTCACCGTGGCGTCTGAGCCTTAGAGGGAGGTCGTCTACGACCTCTGACCGTCGTGTGGCGGTCGGCTGCGGTCGCCCGACGCATCAAACTGCTCGATAGCGTCGGCGGCTGCAGCGGCACGAAACTCGTCCACCGTCCTCACTCCCAGCGAGGACGTGACGGCGATCATCCGATTCGCCCCGACGCCGAGCAGCCGGCCGAAGGCGACGAGCTCCGGCTGGACTCTGCGCTCGAGCTCTTCGAGCTCCGCGATCCGGCCCGTTGCGACAAGCTCTTGCAGGCGACTTGCGATTCCCGAGCCGATCCCGTGCAGCCCGGCGACGCGACCGGTGACGGCG
>JACDBY010000070.1 GCA_013694685.1 Actinomycetota bacterium | reverse complement strand
TCCGTCTCCTCGATCTCGCGGTACGACGAGGTCCCGCCGCCCGCTCCGAACACCGTCGCCAGACCGACGACGCTTGGCGCGTGTCAGGTGCGGTTACACGAGTCGATGTTGTTCGTACGCATCACCTGGCGCGCGAACTTCTGCGCCAGGAAGTTCATCTCGTTCGTCGCCTTCGAGCACGAGAAGATGCCGAAGGAGGTCGATGCGTCGGCCCTGCGGGCCTGGTCGAAGCCGGTCGCGACGGTGTCGAGCGCCTCGTCCCACGACGCGGGCCGGAGGCCGCCGCCGTCGCGGACGAGCGGTGTGGTGAGGCGACCCCTCTGACGTGCCATCCAGTGCTCTCCTTTCGCGGCTGTCGCACGCCCAATCTAGCGAGAGAGGCCCCGCGTGAGAGAGAGCACATGCCCGACTGAAGTCGGACACGGACCCCGCGATTGTGTCCGACTTCAGTCGGACACGTGCTCTTCCCGCTCGCCCACGATCCAGACGGGCAGATCGGCCTCGACCGCGGCCAGCGCACCGGCCGAGATCTCCACATGCGTGAGCCACCGCCCGCCGATCGAGCCGAGCAGCACCTCGCGGTAGGCGATGTGGAGCGGCACCTCACCGAGGGGCCAGCGCCGCGTCCCGAACACCTGCACGAGCCGCGCCCCGGGGGCGAGAACGCCGGCTACGATCGCGGGCGCCTCCGGGGCGTCCGTGTGCAGCCAGCAGACGGCGAGGCCGATCGGCCCTCGTTCTGCGGCCGCCTCGCGCAGCGCAGCCGCCAGGTTCTCGCTGTCACGGTAGTCGAGCAGCAGCGAATCGACCCCGGGACCGAGCGACGCCGGGCGCCGTGCGATCGAGGTGACTGCGTGACCGCGGTCGGCGAGCGCCCTCGTCAGCCCCACGAGCATCCCCGTCCCACCGACGACGAGCGCGTGGCCGGGGCGTTCGAGCGCACCGAGCTCCTCGGGCGTGTCGGCGTCCACGAGCAGCCCGGGCGGGAGCTCGAGGGTGGTCGGGTTGACACCGCGGAGCGACAGCTCACCACGAGCGAGACGATCCTCGAGCAAGGGCAGGAGCGAGCGTGGGTAGGCACCGGGCAGCGGGATCCGCTCGCTCGGCACGGCGCCCGCCTCCCCGAGTGCGCACACCGCACCCGGTGTGACGAGCGGGAGATCGACGGGCAGGGCGACGACGACGTCGTGTCGCGCTTCCCGCAGAGCGGCGATGAGGCCGAACACGGGGGCACGGGAGGCGGCGCCGTCGTCGAGGACGGGAAACGGGAGCGGGACCTCGCCTGCCTTGCCGACGACGAGCACCTCGTCGCAGACCTCGCCGAGCAGGCGCCGCCCTCGCGCGGCGAGCGTCTCGCCATGGAACCGTGCCAGCGCCTTCGGCGAGCCGAAGCGGCGCGAGGCACCGCCGACGAGGAGGACGCCGGTCAGAGGCAAGTTGCAAGTTGTAACTTGCGGCCCTTCCGCGGACCTCAGGCGGTGATCCGGTCGGGATGCGTGTAGACCGTCGCGTGCCCGTCCCGGACGAAGCCGCAGAGCGTCACGCCGCGGTCCTCTGCGAGCTCGACCGCGAGCGACGAGGGCGCTCCGACCGCGACGAGGATCGGGCAGCCGGCGACGACGGCTTTCTGCACGAGCTCGAACGAGAGGCGCCCGCTGACACAGAGCAGTGAGTGTTCGAGCGGCAGTCTCCCGTCGCGAAACGCCCAGCCGAGAACCTTGTCCATCGCGTTGTGACGCCCGACGTCCTCTCGCAGGCACAGGAGCTCGCCGCCCGCAGTGAAGAGCCCCGTTGCATGGAGACCACCCGTCAGCTCGAAGGTCGCCTGTGCCTCGCGCAGGCGGCTCGGAAGGAGCGAGATCACCCCGAACGGGACAGCGAGGGCGCTCTCGACGCGCGGCGCCTCGACCGAGACGGCCTCGAGCGCGCCCTTCCCGCACACACCACAGGAGGACGAGGTGTAGAACGATCGCTGGACGCGGTCGAGATCGGCCCCCGGCGCGTCGACCTCGACGGTGTTCGCCGCGAGATCGTCAGCGGCGCGCGCCGCAACCGGCCGGAGGCCCTCGGTGAGGCAGAACCCGAGGGCGAGCTCCTCGTCGTGACCGGGGGTGCGCATCGTCACCGCGACCGGACGCCCGCCGATGCGGATCTCGAGCGGCTCCTCGACCGCGAGCCGGTCACTCTCGACAGCACCGCCCGGCAGTCGTCGCACGGACGCGCGGCGGGTCGCAAACGCGGGCGGCTCCATGACAGGAGCGTAGTGCGGTATCCGACTTCGGTGCCACGCGGGATCTCGAGGCCGTGGTCATACTCCAAGCCGCTGCAGATCGCGCCGTTCACCGTGCTCGTCGTCAACCTCACGGTTGGGGCTGCCCTGCTCGTGGCCGCCATCGTGTCGCCACTCGTTCGCGCTTGGTCGCGCCATTCTCTCGTGCTGGCGGGTGGGCTGCTCGCCGTTCTCCCGTGAGCCGACGCGCTCTTGCTCGGGCTGCGACGTCTCTCGCGGCTGCGCTCACGGCGGTCCTTCTGGTCACGGCCACGAGCTTCGGATTCAACGCCAACTGACCGCGAGTGCTGAGGAGGCGTTCTGAGGCGCGGCTCAAGCCACGCCCCAGAACGCCTCGGCCCTCCTAGTCGTCGAAGCGGAAGCGAGCTACCTGAGGATCATGATCGCTCGCTTGGTCGAAGAACTCGGCGTTCACGTGCACGACGTCGTACGACGTCGTGGGCTTCGCCAGCTTCTCGCTCACGACCACCTGGTCGAGCACCTGCGAGTTGCCCCCGAACACGTACGAGTAGCGCTCGCCCTTCGGCAACCCGTCCATGAGGTTCGTGAGCACCCCGCCCTTCAGGATCTGCAGCGTCTGCGAGAACTCGAAGTCGTTCAGGTCGCCGAGCACGACGACTAGCGCGTTTTGGTCCGCGGCGAGGATCTTGTCGACGAAGTCGTTCACGACCTGGGCCTGCTGGTGCCGTTGCACCTCGCTCGGCCGGGCCGGCGGCTGGAAGCGGCCGAAGAGCGGTTGGTCGCCGCCCTTCGAGTTGAAGTGGTTCACGATCACGAAGAACGTCTTGCCGCGGTGGCGGAACTCACCCGCGAGCGGTTTGCGGCTCGCGGTCCACGCCGGGTTGAGCGGGTCGATGCGCCCGGGGTTGTACACGAGCTGCGTGTTGTTATTGCGGCCCGTGACGTCGTTCGGGGTCACGGGCGTGCCGCCCGGCCGGTCGACGAACGTCAGGCCGCGGTCTGTGCGGTAGAGAAAGCCCACGCGGATGTTGCCGCCGGGCTGACCGCCGTCCTGGTCGTCCACCGGGTTGATCTGGCGGAACTCGTACGCCGGCCCGCCGGCCGCCTGGATCGCGGCGATGAGCTGCTGGAACGTGACCGTCGCGTCGGTGACGGTCGAGTTCGTAGGCCCGTCGTTGTCCTGCACCTCTTCGAGTGCCAGGATGTCCGGCGCGCGCAGGTTGTCCACGATCAGGCCGGCGAGCTCCGCGAACTTCCCGGGGGGATCGAGCGGCGAGAGATTC
>JACDBY010000069.1 GCA_013694685.1 Actinomycetota bacterium | reverse complement strand
CAACGCGCTCAACTCGGGCGCGAAAGTGTTCATGGCCGACTTCGAGGACTCGAACTCGCCGACCTGGGCGAACTGCATCGAAGGACAGGTCAACCTCACCGATGCGCTCGAGCGGACGATCTCGCTGGACACCGGCGAGAAGGAGTACGCACTGAACGACGAGATCGCGACGCTGCTCGTCCGACCGCGCGGCTGGCACCTCGAGGAGCGGCACTTCGAGGTCGACGGCGCGCCGATCTCGGCGAGCCTCTTCGACTTCGGCCTCTACTTCCTCCGCAACCAGGCGCGAGGCGGCACGTGGTTCTACTTGCCGAAGCTCGAGTCGCATCTCGAGGCGCGGCTCTGGAATGACGTTTTCCTCTGGGCGCAGGACGAGCTGGGCGTGCCGCAGGGGACGGTCAAGGCGACCGTCCTGATCGAGACGATCCTCGCCGCGTTCGAGATGGACGAGATCCTCTACGAACTGCGCGACCATTCGGCCGGCCTCAACGCGGGCCGGTGGGACTACATCTTCAGCGTGATCAAGAAGCTTGGCCACCGGCCCGAGTTCGTGTTGCCCGACCGCGCCGCGGTGACGATGGCCGTGCCGTTCATGCGCGCCTACACCGAGCTGCTCGTCAAGACCTGCCACGCACGGGGCGCGCACGCGATGGGCGGTATGGCGGCCTTCATCCCCTCGCGGCGCGACCCCGAGGTGAACACCGTTGCCCTGACGAAGGTGCGGGAGGACAAGGAGCGAGAGGCGGACCAGGGCTTCGACGGCACCTGGGTCGCCCACCCCGACCTCGTCCCCGTTGCGATGGAGATCTTCGACCGCGTTCTCGGCGAGCGGCCAAACCAGGTCGGTCGGCGACGCGACGACGTGACAACGACCGCCGCGGACTTGCTCGACGTCGCCTCCACCCCCGGCGAGATCACGGAGGAGGGCCTGCGCAACAACGTCTCGGTCGGGATCCAGTACCTCGCCGCCTGGCTGCAAGGCTCCGGAGCGGTAGCGATCTTCAACCTGATGGAGGACGCGGCGACCTCCGAGATCTCGCGCTCGCAGGTCTGGCAGTGGCTCCGGCACGGCAAGGTCGAGCGCGCTGACGTCGAGCGCGCGATCGAGGAAGAGATGGCGATCCTCGGCGACGGCTACGACGAGGCGCGCGAGCTCTTTCGAATGGTGGCGCTCGGAGACGACTTCGTCGAGTTCCTGACCCTGCCCGCCTACGAGCGGATCGTCTAGCCCTCGGCTCCGCCCTCCTAGTCGCCGGCCACGAAGAATTGCCAGTCGCCGTCCGCCGTGATGGCGGTGCGGTAGCCGAGGTAGCCGGAACCGCCGGCCTTCATGGAGTCGACCTCCTCCTGGGTCGAGATCCCAGCTGCGACGAGCGCCTGCCAATCGGCTTCCGACGGCGCCTCCTGGTACGCGGTTGGCCAGGCATACGAGCCGGACTCGTTGCGCGTGTACGGAAGCGTCAGAATCGCGGCGAGGATGCGCATCGGCTCCTCCGCCCCACTCTCCTCCAGCATGCGCCAGTGCTCCGCGGCGGAGGTGCCGCCGCCGTAGCTGAAGGTGAAGCCCGCACCCTCCTCGAGCGCGATCTGCTCGAGGGTCTCGTAGTCGCAGGCGACCGTGGCGGCGAAGACACGCTTGCGCACCTCGTCGACCTCCGGGGGCAAGCTCTGCTCGGGAAGCGTCTGGCGCAGCCCCGCGGTCGAGCAGCGCACCTCCGGTTCGGCCGGCAAGGTCTCCGGTTCCGTCTCCGTTTCCGTGACCGTCTCGGTCTCCGTGACCGTGACCGGCTGTGGCGCGGCCGCCTCGTCGGTGTCCTTCGAGCCGCAGCCGGGGAGGACCAGCGCGAGCGCGAGCACGAGCGCGGGAGCGAGCAGAAGCCTCATCGGACCTCCGTTCGCTCCGGCTCGAGTCGTCCCTGCCACGTCAGAGATGAAGCGAGCCCTGAGCGAGCGTGTCCCCGTTCGAGTCCTCGGCACGAACGAGCACGACGCGGACGAACGAGCCGCGGCCGGAGACCTCGGCCGGCTCGACGAAAGCGCCGAACGGCTGGACGACCTCGCCGTCGACCGAGAGCTCGCCGCGGAGCACGCAGCCGATCCCGGGCCCAGCGGCGGGGCCGCCATCGAGCTCGCAGCGCAGCGCATAGTCGGCCCACGGGTCGAGCTCGACGTTGGCGGAGAGCTTCGCGTCGTCGGCCGACCACTCCGTCAGCTCCCAGCGCAGAACGGTCGCGCCGTCGCTCCCGGCGGAGACCGTCGACTCGTCGGCGCCGAAGGCGGCGCGACCGGCGTGCAGCCCGGCGATCTCACCGGAGGCGACGTAGACGATCCTTCCGCCTGCGGGTAGCTCGAGCTCCTCGCTCGGCGCGAGCAGGTCTTCGTACAGGGAGAGGGACGTCATTGCTTGGGCGGGAGGATAGTCGGCGAGCCTGCGTGACGATCCCGCTGGAGCCTACGGGGTCACGAGCACCCGGCCCGGCTCCCCGGCCAGACTCGCCTGGAAAGCGTCGTCTGCGCGGTCGAGCGGGAACGACGGGCCGACGAGGCTCGCCAGCTCGAGCTCGCCCGAGCGAACGAGGTCGATCAGCCGCGGCAGCGCCACGGCCGGATCCTCCGAGCCGTAGATCGTCCCCGTGAGCGTCTTCTCGCGATTCGAGAACTCGAACGGATCGAGCTCGAGCTGCTCACCGCCGGCCGGCAGCCCGACGACAACCGCGGTGCCGCCGCCGCGCGTCCAACGCAGCGCAAGCTTGGTCGTCGCCGGAGCTCCGACGGCATCGAAGGCGTAGTCGACTCCCTCGGGATCGAGCTCGCGCATCGCCTCCCGGATGTCGTCGGGGCCACACGAGCGGGTCGCACCGAGGCCCAGGGCCTGCTCGCGTCGTGCCTCGACCGGGTCGACGACGAGGATCTCGGCCGCGCCGGCGATCCTCGCGCCCTGGACGACGAATTGACCGACGCCGCCGGCGCCGAGCACGAGCGCGGTGAAGCCCGCCTCCGGTCGTGCGGCGTTCAGCACCGCACCGACCCCGGTCAGCGCGGCGCAGCCGAGCAGAGCGGCGTGCTCGAGCGGTACGTCGTCGGCGAGCAGCATCGCGGCTCCCGAGGCGACGACAACGCGCTCGGCCAGCGCACCGGTCGCTGTCCCCCGATAGACCGTCTCGCCCGCGAGCGTGAGCCCCGTCCGGCCGCCGAGCAACGTGCCCTTACCGATCGCGGAGGAGAGCGGCCCGCACGCCGCGGGCCTGCCTCGGCGGCAGGGGCCACACTCGCCGCAGGCAGGCGCCCAGGAGAGGACGACGCGGTCTCCCTGGCGCAGCCCGCCGGCGTCGCCGCCGACGGCCTCGATCACGCCTGCGCCCTCGTGCCCGAGCACGATCGGCGTTGGCCGGTCCCACTCGCCCTTGTAGGAGTGCAGGTCGGTGCCGCAGACGCCGACCGCGACCATGCGGACGACGACCTCGCCGGGCAATAGCTCCTCGACCTCGAGCTCCTCGACCTCCAACTTGCCGGGCGCGTGCATGACCGCGGCGCGCGTCCTCATCGCATCAGCATCCCGCCGTTGACGTCGAGGGTCGCGCCGGTGACGAAGCCGGCTGCCTCCGAGGCGAGGTAGGCGACCGCCGCGGCGACCTCGTCGGGTTGTCCGAGCCGCCCGACCGGAATCGTCTTCAGCATCGCTTCCAACCGCTCCGGCGCGACGGTCGCGACCATCGGCCCGTCGATCGCGGCCGGAGCGACGGCGTTCACGGTCACGCCCGACCCCGCCAGCTCGGTCGCGGCATGGCGCGTGAGCGCGATGATCGCCGCCTTCGAGGTGGCGTAGTGAGCGCCGGTGACCGCACGGCTGTTCTGCCCGGCGACGGAAGCGAGGTTGACGATCCGCCCCGAGCCGCGCTCACGCATCTGCGCGCCGACCACGCGGCAGCCGAGGTAAGTGCCGCGCAGGTTCGTCGCGAGCACGTCGTCCCACTCGTCGACGTCGATCTCCCAGAAGGAGCGGAACTCGGTGCGGGCGGCGTTGTTCACGAGCACGTCCACATCCCCCGCGGTCTCGAGTAGACGCTCCCAGGACTCGAGGCTGCGCAC
The DNA here is from genome assembly GCA_013694685.1 of Actinomycetota bacterium. Lineage (GTDB taxonomy): Bacteria > Actinomycetota > Thermoleophilia > Gaiellales > Gaiellaceae > Gaiella. Next base: position 2,966 of record JACDBY010000069.1, on the reverse strand, counting down.
GTCGTGCTCGACCGCCTCCCCGGCGAGCTCGGCTGCCACGGCTTCGGCGCCCTCGAGGTTCAGGTCAGCGATCAAAACCCGGTCGCCGTCGGCCGCGAGCCGGCGCGCGATCGCCTCCCCCAGCCCGCGCGCCGCGCCCGTGACGACGGCCGTCCGGGCCACTACGGCGCCTCAGCGTGGATGCGCAGCCTCGTCTCCCTGAGCCGGCCTCCGCTGCGCCCATTACGGGTCGCCAGAGCCTCGGCGAGGATCGAGAGCGCCGTCTCGGGAACGGAGTCGGCGCCGAGGTCGAGGCCGCACGGCCCAGAGATCCGCCCGAGGGCCTCCTCGCCGACCCCCGCCTCGCGCAGGCGCTCGCGCTTCTTCTCCTGGTTGCGGCGCCCGCCGATCAGGCCGATGTAGAAGGCGTCGCTCGCCAGCGCCAGCTCCAAGGCGGGCAGGTCGAACTTGTCGTCGTGGGTGAGCACGACGATCGCAGTGGCGTGGTCGGGCCGCACCTTTGCGAACGCCTCCTCCGGCCACGCGACGATCAGCTCGTCGGCGCTCGGAATCCGCTCGCGCGTCGCGAACTTAGGGCGCGCGTCGGCGACGATCGTCGTCCAGCCGAGCAGCTTCGCGGCGGCGCCGAGCGCCTGAGCCGTGTCCACGCCGCCGTAGACGAACAGGCGCGGCGGCGGGCCGTACACCTCGCAGAACACCTTCCTGCCCTCGAGCTCGAGCACCTGGTTGCGCCCGCCGCGGATCAGCTCGTCCGCATAGTCGGCGAGCTCCGGTGGTCCAGCGCCGGTCGTCTCGGCGCCCTCCACGACGAGGAGCTTCGAGCCCAGGCTTTCTCCTTCGATGACGGTGAACACGGCGGCGCGGCCGCCGTCACGCTGCAGCTCCAGCAGCCGCTGGATCACAGGCGCTCGACGAAGACATCGATCTCTCCGCCGCACGGGATACCGACGCTCCACGCCTGCTCGTCGGTGATCCCGTACGAGAGCAGCTTCGGCTCACCGCTCTGGAAGACGTCGCGCGCCTGCTCGAAGACGTCGCCTTCGACGCAGCCGCCCGAGACCGAGCCGCAGAGCCTGCCGCTCTCGGAGATCGCCAGGCTCGAGCCGACCGGCCGCGGGGCCGAGCGGCGGTTCGCGACCACCGTCGCGACGACGACGCGCTCGCCCTCGCGCTGCCACCGCTCGAGCTCCGCCAGGATCTCCTTCATCACGCGATTATCTCTACGGGCGCGCGACCACGTAGACGTTCACCGGATCGTGCTCCAGGCGCGTTGCGTCGAACGAGGTGAAGCCGGCCTCGCGGATCAAGCTCTCCGCCAGCTCCATGCCCCACATCGCACCGAGTCCCTCGCCGCCCTGCGCGAGCGAGACGGTCATGCAATGCATGCAAGAGATCGTGTACAGGAACGAGGCGAGCGGCACGTCGACGTCCGCGTGGTGGTGCGAGTGTCCGTCGATGTCCTGCATCAGGTAGACGCCGTCGTCGGCGAGCGAACGGTGAATGCCCTTGAGCAGCGCGCGCGGCGACGCCTGATCGTGAACTGCGTCGAACGTCGTCACGAGATCGAACGAGCACGGTTCGGCGTCGGTGTCGAACGTCGTCAGGTCGCGCACCTCGAACCGCAGGTTGCCGAGGCGGCGCGATTCCGCATACGCGTGAGCCGAGGCGATCGCGTCCGAGCTGAGGTCGTACCCGGTGAATGAGCTCTGCGGATAGCGCCCGGCGAGCTCGGCGAGGGCCAGGCCGCGGCCGCAACCGAGATCCGCGACGCGGATGCCCTGCTCGAGTCGCACGGTCAGTCCGGAGACGAGCGGCAGGATGTGGTCGACGAGCCCGCTGATCGTCGATTGCGCCGACTCTTCCGCCATCACGTCGTGGAAGCGACCAAACCGCTCGTAGGGGACGCCGCCTCCCTCCATGAAACACCGCACAATCTCGTCCTCGACCGAGCCGAGCACGGCGATGTACTGCGTCGTCACAGCGAGGTTGTCAGGAGCTGCGGCCCGCGTCAGAAACGCGGCGTGCTCCTCTGGCAGCGCGTACGTGCCCGCCTCCGGATCGTGCTCGACGACCCGGCCGACGGTCATCGCGCCTAGCCATTCGCGCACGTAGCGCTCGTTGCACCCAGCCTCCAGCGCGAGCTCGTCGCTCGTCATCGCGTCGCTCCCTGCGAGCACGTCGAACAGGCCCGTGCGGTGGCCGACGGAGGTCATCAATGCGAGGCCCGCGTGGTTGATGACGTCCACCATCCGGCCGGCGAAGGCTTCGGCGCGCGTCATGTCGAACGGTGTCGTGCTCACGAGAACATCCTTTCGGTAGTAGACTAATTAGTCTGTTATAACAAACCGACTAGTCTGGATCAAGTGCCAAGGGACGGAACAGCCACGCGCGAGCGCATCCTCGACGAGGCCCAGCGCCTCGTGCTCGAGCGCGGCTTCTCCGCCACTACCGTCGATGCCGTGCTGGCGGCCGCCGGGACGTCGAAGGGCGCCTTCTTCCACCACTTCCCGTCGAAGGATCAGCTCGGACATGCGCTGGTCGAGCGGTACGCCCAGGCCGATCTGGCATACCAGGAGCAGTTCATGGCGGCCGCGGAGGCTGCGAGCGACGATCCTGCGGAGCAGCTGGTCACGTTCGTCTCGCTCTTCGAGGAGGCGGCGGACGAGCTCGTGACCGAGCAGTCGGGTTGTCTGTACGTCTCGTTCGTCTACGAGAAGCAACTCGTCGACGATGGCACGCACTCACTGATCGTGGACGCCGTGATCGCGGCGCGCGAGCGTTTCGCCCAGAAGCTGGAGGCTGCGATCGCGATTCACCCGCCGGGCGTCCCCGTCGACGTGACGTCGCTGGCCGACCTCGTCTTCACCACCTTCGAAGGCGGGTTCATCCTGGCCCGCACCCTCCGCGATCCCTCGCTCCTCCGCGGCCAGCTGACTCATCTCCGCCGCTACCTCGAGCTGCTGTTC
>JACDBY010000054.1 GCA_013694685.1 Actinomycetota bacterium | reverse complement strand
GGGGCGGGTCTTGCAAACGATCCCCTTCTACGACCTGGAATCCGCGCCTCGTGCCATTACGGGCAGGAAATCGCGTTGTCCTCGACTCGGGTGACGGGCGGGTCGACGCTTGGCGCAACGAATGTCGCATAGACCGTCGCCCCACCGGCGGTCGTGACCTCCTGCGGGGAGTCGCCGCCCTCGGCAAACACGGCACCGTTCGGAAGGCCCGGCCCGTATGTCTTCGAGCTGCAGTCTGACTCCCAGAGGGTCAACGCACCCGACTGCACAGCCACGATCACGATGCCTGGGTGGTGATGCCAGCCGCTGCGGCCGCCCGCACTGAAGACGAGCTGCTGGGTGCGCACGTCGGTCGGGCCTTTCGTCTGGAACTTGACCCGGTCGCTGTTCAGGTGAACCGTGTCGTCGAAGTTCGCCGTGACGAAAGTCGTAATGGCGACTCCGGACCCGGGATTTCCGACAGCCACGGCCGCCGCGAGCATTCCGATCACCACGACTCCGACGGTCGCGGCAGTCCACTTGTTCTTCGAACGTAATACGCGCAAAACTTCCCCTCTCCTAGAGATCCGCCCGCGTCCCGCGGGCAACCGGTCGATCATCGCACTCTTGTGACGACTGTGTCAATCTAGGAAACCCGCTCAGTGGAAGCGAGGCCCTATCCAAGGGACGAGCAGAGAAAACTTCCCGTGTACAGGGGTTTTCTGCCTGGCGCACGATAATCGGTGTTATGTCAAGTTGACGGAGAAAACCTCAATCGCCCCCATTGCGACCGCGACCGCTGACGCCGAAGGCGGCGACCTTTAGGGGTCTGCCCCGCCGTAGGCGGCGAGCAAGCGGCAAGAATCCGCTTCTGCGGATCTTGCTTGCGAAACAAGATTCAGAATGTGGCCTCGCGGATCCCTGTGAGGATCACGAGGGCGATCACGGCGGCGACGATCAACCGATAGACGACGAACACGTCGTACGTGTGGCGCCGCACGTAGCCGAGCAGCCACTCGATCGCGAGCAGCCCCGTCCCGAACGCCGCAAGGACGCCGACGGCGAACGGGCCTTGCCAACCACGCGGTAGGTCCCCGAGGAGGACGTCCTCGACACCCTTGAGGAGGACTGCTCCGAGCACGGTCGGTACGAGCAGGAGGAACGAGAGTCGGGCCGCGGCGTCGCGGTCGAGACCGAGGAACCGCGCCGCCGAGATCGTGATTCCCGAGCGCGAGACGCCTGGCATGAGCGCGAGCGCCTGGGCGACACCGAGGCCGAGCGCCTCCTTGAGCGAGAGGTCGCCCGCGGTCCTCGTCGTGGGCCGCCGATCGGCGAGCCAGAGCACGATCCCGAAGACGGCGAGCAGGATCGCGATCTGCCACGGCTCGCCCAGGTGGGTCGTAATCAGGTCCTCGAGCGTGAGACCGACGACGGCCGCCGGGATGGTCGCCACGATCACGATCCACGCGAGGCGCTCCTCCGTCGTCTCGAGACGGCGCGTGACGAGCGTCCGCGCCCCCGCGCGGACGAGCCCCGCGAGATCGCGCGCGAAGTACCCACCCACGGCGAGCGCCGTTCCCAGGTGGAGGGCGACGTCGAACGTGTGGTTGAAGTCGTCGTTTTGCTCCAGGTACGTCCAGTCACCCGCCCACGGAACGAGGACGAGGTGCCCGGACGACGAGATGGGCAAGAGCTCGGTCGCGCCCTGGACGATGCCGAGGACGAACGCCTGCCAGTTCGGGAAGCCGCCGCCCACGTCCCCCACTCCGGCCACCGTCAGCAGCCCGGCGGCGGCGAGCAGCGCGGCGGCGAGGACGTACGTGACTCGACCGCGCACCGCGGCATGGTAGACACGGAGGTCCGGTGCCCGAGCAGAGCAGGCCCGACCACACATCGGTCGCCTGCACTGCGAGGGAGTCTCTCGCGACCGTGCCCCGACGGAGAGCCGTCAGCGGCACTACTCCGTTTCTGCGGAATCGGGCCTCGCGAAGCAGGAACCACTACGATCGCGCACGATGCATCTGCGCATGCCGTCCATCGATCGGGGCGTCCAGAGCTTCGTCTGGGCGGTCGTGATATTCCTCTTCCTCTACTTCGGAATGGTTTCGATCGCGATCTCGAAGGGGACGGCGCTTCTCGTCTCGCTCGTCTCCGGGTTCCTCGTCTTCCTCCTCGTGCGCACGCGCGGCGACGACGATCCCCGCGACGCGTGACGCGTCCACGGTCCGGTGTCGGGCGGCCGTACGCTTCGCCTAGCGGCGTCCGGGTCGCCGCCCGCTCAGGCTCCTGAGAAGCCGCCGGGCGAGCTCCGGGCCGAGCTCCTCCTCGAGCCGCACCTTGGCGGGTGGTCGGCGGCGGGCGGGGTGACCCAGGGCGAGGCAGTCCCGGAGCAGGTGGAGATCCGAGGCGCGGGTCTCCGCGGCGTTGCGCGTGACGGCTGAGCTCATGCTTTGAGAGATCGGCCATCGCCCCCGCCGGCCGTGATCCCTCCCGGGAGTGAACCCCGTCTCAGGCATGGAGCTCGAGGCGCCTGTCGTCGATGATGGCCGCCGAGAGCTCGGCGCGGAACGTCTCACGCGTCGCCAGCGAGCGATCCTCGAATGCGCCGGCGACCACGCCGACGCTCCGGTCCGAGTGGAACGGGACGTCGACGTGCGCGGGGGTGACGAGATTGATCGAGGTCGAGCCGCAGCACGGGCAGCTCACGGCGACCGCGACCCTGTGGACGGAGCCGTCCAGGAGCCGGAACGACGACGGCGTCACCGGACGCGGCGCGTCCTCCAGGTAGCAGAAGAAGCTCCAGGGCCACTCGCCACGATCGATGCGAGCAGAGGCGAGCGCGACGAGCTCGGTCGCGAGGTCGTCCGTCCGGGAGGTCATCAGGTTGAGGAACGTGGTGGCCTCGTCGAGGCCGAGCGGCGCCCAGTCGAGGGCGTCGTGGCCGACGAGAGCGACGTGATCGCCGCCGCAGGAGCAGTCGAAGACGACCCGGTAGATCGACGGATGCGCAGGCCCCGGGAGGCGCTCGATCTCGCGGAACGACGAGAGCCGGACGCGACTCTCCCCGCGCCCTGGGCAGGGAAGCGTATACACGCCGGTCAGGGCGTCGACGCCGCTCATGGACAAGGTGTAATCGGTGGGTCGGACGGCGTCGAGCGGCGATGGCCCGACCGGCCGTGCGGGTACGCTCCGCGCCGATGACCGCGGATCGACCGACACATCGCATCGAGATCGAGGGCGTCGCCCGCGAGCTCCCCCTCTTCGAGGTGGCGCCGGACCTGCGGATCGCCGTCTTCAACCTGCTCGGCGACACCGAAATCGTGGAGGCGGCGGCCGCGGGGCTCGCGCGCCGGCTCGACGGTGTCTCCACAGATGTCCTGATGACGGCGGAGACGAAGAGCGTGCCGCTCGTCTACGAGCTCGCGCGCCGCACCGGCAAGCCCTGGGTCGTTCTCCGGAAGCAGTACAAGCCGTACATGGGCGAGACGGTGACCGCCGAGACGGTCTCGATCACGACGGGGCACCCGCAGACGCTCCATCTCGACGAGAAGGACCGGGTCCTAGTCGAGGACAGGGACGTCGTCCTCGTCGACGACGTCATCAGCACGGGCAGCACGCTCGACGGCATGCGCGCCATCGTGCGCGAGGCCGGCGGCCAGGTGACAGCGGTCGCGGCCGTCTTCACCGAGGGTGATGCGGATCAGGTTGAGGGGATCGTCTCGCTGGGCCACCTCCCTCTCTTTCCGGGCTGACGCGCAGAGCACGTGTCCGACTGAAGTCGGACACACAGTACGCCCGCAGTTGCGACCGCGAGGATTCCGCTCCTGCGGAATCCTGCTTCGCGAACGAGATTCAGCGCTCGGCGGCCTCGCGCAGGTCACGGACGAGAAGGTGTTGCGCGAGCTCGGTCGCGATCGTGGCGAGCGTCTCGAGGTCCTCGAGCGCCGTGCGGCGGCGGTGTTGGTCGCGCGAGCGCAGACCGGTCGCGACGAGCTGCTCGAGCAGGGCAGACTGCCTCCCGGCGGCGGTCCGGAACGCGCGGAGGTGCCGCGCGTCCAGCCCGTGGCGGTGGAGACGGCCGCAGGCGGCGGCGATCTCGACGTCACTCTCGCGGTAGTACCGCTCCCCCGCCTCGATCCGCGTCGTCACGAGGTCGTACTCCTCGAGCCGCCGTGCGAAGTCGGCGCTGATCCCTGCGCGCTCGCACAGCTCAGGGAGGTCGAGCTCGTCGCCGGTGTCGCGCAACGCCGGTGACGCCCGGGGCGAACGCTTTGTTCCTCGTGCGTCGAGCGAGTCCTTGATCACGCGGAGGGGCAGGAACTCGTCCCGCTGGAGCCGGAGGATCGTCTCGAGGCGCTCGACGTCGCTCTCGGAGAAGAGGCGGTATCCCCCACGTGTTCGCCTCGGGCGGAGGAGGCCCTGATCTTCCAGGTAGCGAATCTTCGAGATCGAGATGTCGGAGAAGTCGGTGAGTATTATATATATGTCGGCTCCGATG
>JACDBY010000050.1 GCA_013694685.1 Actinomycetota bacterium | reverse complement strand
ACCCCGGCGGTCGCGCTCCTCGCGCAGGATCTCGGTCTCGTCCTCTCGGCCTCGCACAACCCGCCCGAGTACAACGGCGTGAAGATCTTCGATCGCGAAGGGCACAAGCTCTCCGACGCCGACGAGGCGGCGATCGAGGCGCTCCTCCACGAGCCGGGTCCCCGTGGCGGCGCCGTCGAGTACGCATCCGACGCCGTCGAGGGGTACGTCGAGCACGTGGCCCGGCACTTCGGCTCCGACCTTCAGGGTCTCAGGATCGCGGTCGACTGCGCGAACGGTGCGTTCTCGGCGATCGCACCCGAGGTCTTCGAGCGGCTCGGCGCGGAGGTCACGGCGCTCGCCGACGGACCCGACGGCACGAACATCAACGTCGCGTGCGGTGCGACGGACCTCCGGTTGCTGCAGGCGGCCGTCCTCGCCGGTGGACACGACCTCGGCGTCGCATTCGACGGGGACGGCGACCGGATGCTCGCGGTCGACGAACGAGGTGCCGTCGTCGACGGCGACCAGATCCTCGCCGTGTGTGCGCTCGCGCTCGACGTCGATCTCGTCGCCGTGACGACGATGACGAACCTCGGGTTCCATCGGCTCATGGACGAGCGCGGCATCCGCGTCCTGACGACCGACGTGGGCGACCGCTACGTCCTCGAGGCGCTGCGTCGCGAGGGAGGGACGCTCGGCGGCGAGCAGTCGGGTCATCTGATCGTGCTCGACGGACACGTCACCGGTGACGGTCTCGCGGCTGCGCTCGCGCTCTGCCGCTCGCTCGACGGCAGGCGTCTTTCGGAGGCGGCCGCCGTCATGCCGCGCTTCGCGCAGGCGAAGGCGAACGTCCCCGTCGCCGGGAGCGCGATCACGCCGGACGTCACGGTCGAGGTCGAGCGACTGAACGCCGAGCTCGAGGGTCGCGGACGCGTGCTCGTGCGTGCGTCCGGGACTGAGCCGCTTGTCCGTGTGCTGGCCGAGGCAGAGCGCGCCGAGGAGGCGGAAACGCTCTGTGCTAGCATCGCCCGTCTCGTCCGGCAGGGGGCCGGAGTCGGGTAAAAGTCCTGCAATCCGGGCGTCCGAGTGGGCGTTGCGCCCGGCTCGACGAAGGAGACCAGGATGTGCGGGATCATTGGCTATGTCGGGCCACGGGAATGCAAAGAGCTCCTTCTCCACGGCCTCGAGCGCCTCGAGTACCGTGGCTACGACTCGGCCGGGATCGCCTTGCTCGAAGAGGAGGGCCTGACCTATACGAGGGCGGTCGGCAACCTCAAGAACCTGCGCGTCGAGGCGGGCGACTCGTCCTCGCCGGCGACGACGGGTCTCGGTCACACACGCTGGGCGACCCACGGTGGCGTCACCGAGGCGAACGCACATCCGCTCGCCGCCGAGGAGCCCGAGAAGCTCGCGATCGTGCTCAACGGGATCGTCGAGAACTACCGCGAGCTCCGGACACGGCTCATCGCGGAAGGCCACGTCTTCACCTCGGAGACCGACGCCGAGACCGTCACGCACCTGATCGAGGACTACTACGAGGGCGATCTCGCCGATGCGGTGCGCCGCGCCTACGCGCAGCTCGAGGGGCATTTCGCCTTCGTCGCGATCCATCGCGACCATCCGGGCGTGCTCGTGGGCGCCCGCCTCCAGTGCCCCATGGTCGTCGGCCTCACAGAGGGCGAGACCTTCCTTGCCTCGAACGCCGCGGCGTTCCTGCGCGAGACGCGCGAGGTGCAGTTCCCGGGTGACGGCGAGGTCGTCGTCGTCACCCCTGCCGGCGCGACGTACCTCTCGGCGGCCGACGGCACGACGGTCGAGCACGAGATCGTCGAGCTCGACTGGGACGATGAGGGCGCCGAGAAGGCGGGCTACGAGACCTTCATGCTGAAGGAGATCTACGAGCAGCCCGATGCGGTCGCCAACACGATCGGCGACCGGTTGCGCAAGGGCCGTCTCGAGTTCGACGACCTCGCGCTCGACGACGCGGATCTCCGCGACCTCCGCCGCATCGTCATCCTCTCGGCGGGGACGAGCTACCACGCGGCAGTCGCGGGACGGTACGCGATCGAGGAGTGGGCGCGCGTACCGGTCGAGCACGATATCGCCTCCGAGTGGATCTACCGGAATCCCGTCCTCGACGAAGACACCCTCGTGATCGGCATCTCGCAGTCGGGGGAGACGCGCGACACGATCGAGGCGATGAAGCTCGCCCGGTCGATGGGAGCGCGCACCGTCGCGATCACGAACATGATGGGCTCGCAGATCACGCGCGAGGTCGACTCGGTGCTCTTCACGCGCGCGGGGCTCGAGGTCAGCGTCGCTGCCTCGAAGACCTTCACCGCACAGCTCAGCCTGCTCTTCCTCGTCGGCTTGAAGCTCGCGCAGGTGCGCGAGACCCTCCCACCCGGCGAGCTCGAGTACATCGTCAACGCGGTCTACGCGCTTCCCGGAAAGATTCAGGAGTTCCTGAACGGCGACCATCCGATCGACGAGATCGCTCGCCGCTTCCACGACCGGCCGTTCTTCCTCTATCTCGGGCGCAACATCGGCCTGCCGGTCGCCCTCGAGGGAGCCCTGAAGCTGAAGGAGATCTCCTACATCCCGACCGAGGCGTACTCGGCGGGCGAGATGAAGCACGGCCCGATCGCGCTCCTCGACGAAACCACTCCCGTAGTGGTCGTCGCGACGCGGATGGAGGGCGTCTACGAGAAGCTCGTCTCGAACATCCAGGAGGTCCGCGCCCGCGGGGCGCACGTGATCGCGATCGCCTCGGACGGCCACGAGGACATCCAGCACCACGCCGACGACGTGATCTACGTGCCGAAGGCACCGGCGTTCCTCTCGGCCGTGCTCGCCGTCGTGCCGCTCCAGCTCCTCGCCTACCGCATCGCCCGCCTCCGCGGTCTCAACGTCGACCAGCCGCGCAACCTCGCCAAGACGGTGACGGTCGAGTGACCGTCCCTCTCCGTCGAGAGTACGGCGCGTAAGCGCGTCGCACTCTGGGTGGCAGAGCCGCGCAACCTCGCCAAGACCGTCACCGTGGAGTGAGGCTGCGGGCGTCGGATTTGACCCGCGTCCCCTCCACGCAAGCGGGCGGAGCACGCGGTCTACGGGAGAGCGGCACTCGGAGGTGGAAGAGCGTAGTGGCGCGAGCGAGCCTTTCAAAGCTCACGGTGGCTTTGAAAGCGCGCTGATCGAGTCTGGAGTGCTGAGGTGGACAGAAACACGAGGCCGAGGCCCCGAAAGGACACCCGGGGTTCACCAACCGCTCACGGGGATCGTGCATAGGATCCTCGGTGACCGCCGCTCGTCAGCGAACCAAGGGGAGAGATTCGATGCGACGTTTCGTCCTGGCCGCAACCACGCTCGTCTGTGCGCTCGTCGTCCTGATCGGTGGAGCGGGCTCGGCAAGCGCCGACACCGTCGCTCAACCGCTGCCGTTCTCGCAGGACTGGACGAACATCGGACTCGTCACGACGGACGACAGCTGGGCCGGCGTCCCCGGCGTGATTGGCTACCGCGGGGACGGACTGACCGCCGCGAACGACGTCGATCCTCAAACCGTCACCGCCGACGGCTCCACGACCCCGGTGGACGTCAACGCGAACCAGGTCAACCCGAACACCTTCACGACCGGAGGCGTCACGGAGTTTCACATCACCAACCCGACTGTTGCCTTGACCGGCTCGGGGACCGCGGACGCGCCTCACATCGTTCTCAACCTGGACACCACCGGGACGACGGGGATCGCGGTCTCGTACGCCCTCCGCGATATCGACGGATCCACCGACAACGCCGCCCAGCAGGTCGCACTCCAGTTCCGCGTCGGCTCGAGCGGCAGTTTCACCAACGTTGCTTCGGGCTACGTCGCCGACGCGACGACCGGGCCTAGCCTCGCGACGCAGGTGACGCCCGTCACCGCCACGCTTCCCACGGCAGCCGACAACCAGCCGCTCGTTCAAGTCCGCGTCATCACGACGAACGCGACCGGCAACGACGAATGGGTGGGCGTCGACGACATCTCCGTCGTCGCAGGGGGCCCGCCGCCACCCGACGCGGCTCCGTCGGTCACGAGCACGACGCCGACGAGCGGCGCGACCGAGGTGACGACGAGCAGCAACGTCGGCATCACCTTCAGCGAGCCGGTCACCGTCGCGAACGCGACCTTCGCGATCTCGTGCGCGTCGAGTGGCGCGCACACGTTCGTCCTCTCCGGTGCGTCGGCGGCGTACACACTCGACCCCAACACCGATTTCGTCGCCGGCGAGACGTGCACGGTGGCGGTGGACGATCATGGCGTCAGGGACGTCGACTCGGTCGACCCGCCCGACACCATGGGGGCCGACCACGTCTTCTCGTTCACGACCGTCGCCCTCGCCGCGCGGATCTTCCAGATCCAGGGCGGGGCGCATCTCTCCCCGCTCAACGGGCGGGTGGTATCCGTTCCCGGCGTCGTCACGGCGGTCCGGCCGTCGAGCTTCACCATGCAGGACGCCGACGGTGACGGATCGATCGCCACCTCGGACGCGATCCTCGTCTTCCGGAGCGGCATCGGCGCAACGGTGACGGTCGGACAGGCCGTCCTCGTCAGCGGCCGGGTGACCGAGTTTCGGCCTGGCGGCGCCGCGAGCGCCAACCTGACGACGACGGAGATCGTCTCTCCGACCGTCACACCGGGCGGCCCGGGCGCGGCGATCGCCCAGACAGTCCTCGGCGTCGGCGGTCGGACTCCGCCGACGAGCGTGATCGACGACGATGCCACGGGTAACGTCGAGACGAGCGGCTCCTTCGATCCTGCCACGGACGGGATCGACTTCTACGAGAGCCTCGAGGCGATGCTGCTACGCGTCAACGACCCGGTCGCCGTCGGCCCGACGAACGACTTCGGCGAGCTCTGGGTGCTCGCGGACAACGGCGCCGGCGCGGGCGTCCGCACAGTCCGGCAGGGCATCGTCATCGGCCCGACCGACTTCAATCCCGAGCGGATCCAGCTCGAGGACGACATCGTTCCCGAGGCGACGCCGGACGCAAACGTGAGCGACCGCTTCACCACGGCCGCCGTCGGTGTCCTCGACTACAACTTCGGAAACTTCGAGCTCCAGCTGACATCGGCCCTCACCCGGATCGACAGCGGTCTCCAGCGCGAGGTCACGCGCGCGCACGGGCCGACGGAGCTCGCGATCGCGACGTTCAACGTCGAGAATCTCTCGCCGCTCGATCCCCCCGGGAAGTTCGCGGAGCTCGCCGGCCTGATCGTGGACAACCTGCGCGCGCCGGACATCCTGGCACTCGAAGAGGTGCAGGACAACGACGGGCCTACGAACTCG
>JACDBY010000048.1 GCA_013694685.1 Actinomycetota bacterium | reverse complement strand
GCCCGTGGAGCGTGCCGCGGTGGTCGGCTGCCACACCACCACGGGCCGCGAACCCACGATTCGACGGCCCCGCTACCGGGCGGCGAGCTCGGCTGCGGCCTCTGCGAGAAGCGCCGCAGCCGAGGCGTGTGCGCGTGCGGAAGAGCCGCTCCGCTCGACAAGCGAGAGAGCCCGTGCGCCCGCCGGAATCTCGGAGCGAACGACGTCACCGGCGATCACCCACGCCGGTACGGAGGCGGCCGACGACTCCGCAAGCACGTGACCGACGACCTTGCCCGCAAACGAGCTCGCATCGAGCCGCCCTTCGCCGGTGAGGACGAGCGACGCGCGCTCGAGCACGGCGCCGAGACCCGCGACTCCGGCGACGAGAGCCGCACCGGGGACGAGCCTCGCGCCGTAGGCAGCAAGCCCGCCCGCGAGTCCCCCTGCGGCGCCGGCGCCACGGAGGTGCCTGACGTCGACGCCCGTCTCGGAGAGGTAGCCCTCGGCGAGGCGCTGCAGCCGGTTCTCGAGAGCGCCGAGGTCGCTCGCCGTTGCGCCCTTCTGAGGCCCGAAGATCCGCGCCGCGTCGACGAAGGACGTCGAGACGTCGCACGCGACGAGGACCTCGGCGTCGCGCAGGTCGAACTCGAGCACCTCGAGTGCGCCGAGCCCGCCGTCGGTCGTCGCCGAGCCCCCGACCGCCACGATCACCCGGCGTAGCCCGGCCTCGAGGGCCGCGCGGATCAGCTCACCGGTCCCCCGCGTCGTCGCGCGAACCGGGTCGTTCGCCGGGACGAGCGCGAGCCCGCTCGCCCGCGCCATCTCGACGACGGCCGTGTCCTCCCGGACACCCCACTCCGCCTCGACGGGGTCGCCGAGCGGCCCGGTCACGCGCGCGACGCGTCGGTCGGCGGGTGTGGGGCACAGGGCGTCGAGCGTGCCCTCCCCGCCGTCGGCGAGCGGCAACGCGATCCCGTGACGCCCGACACGCTCCACGCCGGCGACGAGCGCCGCGGCGGCCTCACGCGCGTCCAAGCTGCCGCGGAACTTGTCGGGGCAGCAGAGGACGGGGCCGTCGCTCCCGGCGATGTGGGTCAGCTCGCCTCCAGTGCGACAGTGCGCCGCGCGCCGTGCTGCGGGCCGACGTACGGATCGTGCACGGCCGCAGCATAAGAGCGCCGGTGCGACACGATCTCGGCACGATCTCGGCACATACTCGTTACAGGTGCGCACGTATGTTGTCTTTTATGACGACGACTCCATGGGGAAAGGCAACGGCGCTCGAATCGGTCTCGGTTCCGCAGCGGGCGGCCGAGAAGCGGTTCTCGTCGCAGGTCGAGCTCCTCGAGACGGGTGACGGCGAGCGTCTCGTGCGGTTCTCGTATGCGACGAGCGGGGCGGTCCGTCGGGGGCCCGTCACGTTCCGCGAGCGCGACCTGGCGAAGCTCGCGGCCCTGCTCTGCCGCGCACCGGAGCTCGGTCGGGCGCTCCGGACGGTCACCGGCGACGGGGTGGGGAACGTGTAACCGCCGACCGGATCAGGCGAGCGCCGCCGACCGCTCCCGAGCCGCCGCAACGAGGCCCACGAGGATCGGGACGCCACCGACGCATCCGAGCAGGGGGTCGACCGCGTGCTCGGGATGAGGCATCAGGCCGAGGACGTTGCCCGCCTCGTTCGCGACCCCGGCGACCCGGTCTCGCGAGCCGTTCACGTCGTCGACGTATCGGAGCACGACGCGTCCACGGGCGACGAGGTCGGCGAAGGTCTCGTCATCCGCCACCCAATTGCCCTCGCCGTGCTTGATCGGGATCACGAGCTCGTCACCGAGATCGCAGCCGGCCGTGAAGGGCGTCTCCGTCGACTCGACGGTGACGGCCACGTCGGCGCAGACGAACTGCACCTGCCGGTTCGCCCGGAGGACGCCGGGCAGTAGTCGAGCTTCGCAGAGGATCTGGAAGCCGTTGCAGATCCCGAGCACGGGCCCTCCGTCCGCGGCGAAGGCCCGCACGCCGTCCATGACGGGCGCAAGGCTGGCGAGCGCTCCGCAGCGGAGATAGTCACCGTACGAGAAGCCGCCGGGGAGAACGACGCCGGCGACCTCGTGCGGAAGCTCGACGGCCGTATGCCAGACGGGGACGGGATCCGCACCGAGCGTCGAGAGGGCGAGACAGGCATCGCCGTCGTCGTTCGAGCCCGGGAAGGTCACGACGGCGATCCGCGGGCGGCCGTCGCTCACGCGGGACGCCTCACGATCTCGTAGCTCTCGATCAGCGGGTTCGCGAGCAGCTCACCGCACATCCGCTCCACCTCGGCGATCGCGCGCACCTCGTCGTCCGTGTCGATCTCGAGCTCCACCAGCCTGCCGACTCTCGCCTCGGCGACCGCGAAGCCGAGCGCCTCCAGCGAGGTCTGCACGGCCTCCCCCTGCGGGTCGAGGATTCCTGTTTTCGGTCGAATCAGGACCGTCAGCCGCATGCGACCACCTCCGGGCTCTCCCGGTACCGCTCGAACCCGACACCGGTGAGCCGCTCGAAGGCCTCGACGTACCGGGCCCTGGTGCCGGCGACGACCTCCGCCGGCAGCTCGGGCCCCGGAGCGGTCCGATCCCAACCGGTCGAGAGGCACCAATCACGCACGTATTGCTTGTCGAAGGAGGGCTGCGGCCGGCCTGCAACGAACTCGGCCGCGGGCCAGAAACGGGACGAGTCTGGTGTGACGGCCTCGTCTGCGAGCGTGAGGACGCCGTCGTGGTCGAGCCCGAACTCGAGCTTCGTGTCCGCAACGATGATCCCGCATCGCTCTGCGTGGTCGGTGGCCGCGCGATAGAGCGCGAGCGTCGCCTCGCGCGCCTCGGCGTATGCGTCCGCACCACAGAGCTGCTCGGCCTCGGACTCCGTGATGTTCAGGTCGTGGCCAGAGACCGCCTTCGTCGCCGGTGTGACGAGCGGTCGGGGCAGCCGCTCCGACTCGCGAAGACCAGCGGGGAGCCGGTGCCCGCAGACCGCGCCGGACGCGCGGTAGTCGTTCCAGGCCGAGCCGGCGAGGTATCCGCGCACGACGAACTCGACGGGCAGCATCTCGAGACGCCGGCATGCGATGGCGCGGCCGTCGGGACGAAGCTCGATGAGGTGGTTCGGGACGATCGCGCGCGTGCGGGCGAACCAGTACGCGGAGAGCCCGGTCAGCACGCGCCCCTTGTCGGGGATCTCGGTCGGCAGCACCACGTCGTACGTCGAGATCCGATCCGAGGCGACGAGCAGGAGGCGCTCGCCGTCGAGCGCGTACACCTCTCGCACCTTCCCGCTGCCGATGTGCACCGCCTCAGGCAGGGACGGCCTCGCGCGAGGCGACGAGCGCCTGGAGCCGCTCGAAGATCGTGTCGACGTGCGCGGTGAACGCCTCGAGCGCGAAGACGCGGTCGAGGTCGACCTGGCCCGCGAGCTCGGCGTCGCCGCGGACGAGCTCCTGGAAGTCGAGCCCTTCCTCCCAAGCCCGCATCGCGTGCCGCTGCACGTGTCGGTACGCGTCGTCGCGGCCGAGTCCGCTCTCGACGAGGGCGAGCAGCACGCGCTGACTGAAGAAGAGCCCCTGGCTCGCAGCGACGTTCGCACCCATCCGCTCGGTACGCACGACGAGCCCGCCGACGAGCCACGCGAACCGGTCGAGCGCATAGTCGACCGCGAGGAACGAGTCCGGGAGGACGATTCGCTCCGCCGAGGAGTGCGAGATGTCCCGCTCGTGCCACAGCACCACGTTCTCCATCCCGACGAGCGCGTTCGCACGCACGACACGCGCAAGCCCGCAGATCCGCTCCGCGGTGATCGGGTTGCGCTTGTGCGGCATGGCCGACGAGCCCTTCTGGCCCCGCCCGAACGGCTCCTCGACCTCGCGCACCTCGGTCCGGGCCAGATGCCGGATCTCGGTGGCGAATCGGTCGAGCGAAGACGCAGCCAACGCGAGCGCCGAGAGCAGCTCTGCATGCCTGTCCCGCTGGACGATCTGCGTCGAGGTCGGCGCCGGCTCGAGACCGAGCCGCTCGCACGCGAGACGCTCCACCTCCGGATCGATCGCGGCGTACTGGCCGACGGCCCCGGAAAGCTTGCCCACGCGCATTCCCTCGATCGCGCGCTCCAGCCGCACCCGGTCGCGATCCAGGGCGAATGCCCATCCGGCGAGCTTCAGCCCGAAGGTTGTCGGCTCGGCGTGGACGCCGTGTGTCCGACCCATGCAGATGGAGTCTCGGTGCTCGACGGCCCGGGCGACGACGGCGTCGAAGGCACGCCGAAGATCGACGAGCACGAGCGCGCCGGCCTCCTGGACGACGAGCGCGAGCGCCGAGTCGATCACATCCGAGGAGGTGAGCCCGAAGTGGAACCAGCGCCCGTCCTCACCGAGAGTCTCGGCGACCGCATCGACAAAGGCCGCCACGTCGTGATTCGTCGTGCGTTCGATCTCGGCGACGCGTTCGACGGACGGTGCCCGAGCTGCCGCTCGAATCCGGTCGACTGCCTCGATGGGCACGGCACCGACCTCGCCCCATCCTTCGAGGGCTGCGAGTTCGACGTCGAGCATCCGCGCGAGACGTGTCTCGTCCGACCAGATCCGGGCCATCGCGGGCCGGGAGTAGCGAGCGATCACGGCGTCATTCTAGAGCGGCCACTGGAGGGCCTTGTTACCGGGTTGCCACGAAGATGACACACACCTGGCACACGTTCGTCCCGTTTGTTGTCTGAAAAGGCGATAAAATTGTCAGCGGGTGGTGGGTTGGGGTGCCCCAAACGGCGCTCGCAATTTGGCGATTTCTACGCGACGTCCAGTGCGATGTCGCTCCGCTTGCGCGCTCGGTCGATCCGGATCAGCGCGGCCGCCTCGTAGGCAGACGACCGCGCGTCAGACAGCGTCGCGCCGGTCGCCGTGACGCCGAGCAGTCGCCCGCCGTTCGTGACGAGCCGGCCGTCGCGGCGCGCCGTCCCCGAGTGGAAGACGAGCGCGCCCGCCGCCTCCGCCCGGTCAGCGCCCTCGATCACGTTTCCCCGATCACCCTCGGCCGGGTAGGCGCCGGCCGCGAGCACGACGGTGACGGCGTAGCCGCTCTCGCGGTCGAGACGCACGCCGGCGAGCGACCCGCCCGCTGCAGCCACGAGGGCCTGGAGGAAGTCCCCGGCGACGAGCGGCAGGACGGACTGGGTCTCCGGGTCGCCGAACCGGCAGTTGTACTCGAGCACCCGCGGGCCGTCGGCGGTGACGATGAGGCCGGCGAAGAGCGTGCCGACGAACGGCGTGCCTCGGCGCCCGAGCTCGGCCAGGACGGGTCTCACGAAGGCGTCGAGAAGCTCCTCGAGGTCGTCCACGCCCGGCACTGGCGCGAACGAGCCCATCCCGCCGGTGTTCGGGCCGGTGTCACCATCAAAAGCCCGCTTGTAGTCCCGCGCCGGCGCGAGCGCGAGCGCGTCGACGCCGTCGCAGATCGCGAGCAGCGACACTTCCGGGCCTTCGAGCAGCTCTTCGGCGAGGAGGTCGTCGCCGAGGGCACCGATCTCGCGGAGACCTGCCTCGAGCTCCTCCTCGGTGCGGCAGACGGCGACCCCCTTGCCCGCCGCGAGACCGTCGGCCTTCAGCACACACGGTGCACGAGGGGTGGCGAGGAGCCGTGCCGTGGGGATGCCGGCCGCCGCCATCACGTCCTTCGCGAACCGCTTCGAGCCTTCGATCCGCGCAGCGCCGGCGGACGGACCGTAGACGGCGATTCCCGCGTGGCGCAGCACGTCGGCGACGCCCGTGACGAGCGGCGTCTCCGGCCCGACCACGACGAGGCCGATCTCGAGTGAGCGCGCCAGGGCGAGCAGCGCCTCGCCGTCGTCGGCTGCGACGGGATGGCACGTGGCGAGCGATCCGATCCCCGGATTGCCCGGCGCGGCGTGCAGCTCGGTGAGCGACGGCGACGACGCGAGCCGCCAGGCGAGCGCGTGCTCCCGGCCACCCGACCCGACGACGAGGACACGCACGACGCGACCCTATGCGGAGAGCGTCAGCACCGCGTCCCGTGCGGCGCCGGTTCCGACAAGCGTCACGGGAACGCCGAGAGCACCGGCCACGAACGAAACATAGCCCGCCGCCGCCGGGGGTAGCGTCGGGCCGGTCAGGTGCTCGCGCCATCCGGGGAGGGTCTCGAAGACGGGCGCGCAATGGTGGAAGTCGGACTGGTTGGCGGGAAAGTCGTCGGTCTCGCCGCCGTCGGGCAGGCGATACCGGACGCAGACCGGCAGCTCCTCGAACTCCGAGAGCACGTCGAGCTTGGTCAGCGCGAGCGACGAGATGCCGTTCACGCGAACCGCGAACCGGAGGGCGACGAGATCGAGCCAGCCGCAGCGGCGCTCGCGACCGGTCACGGTGCCGAACTCCTTGCCGAGCTCGCGCACCTGCTCCTGCGCCGGGCCTGGGATCTCGCTCGGGAACGGGCCCTCGCCGACGCGCGTCACATAGGCCTTCGCCACGCCGACGACATCGTCGATCCGCTGCGGCCCGATCCCGAAGCTCACCGCGGCGCCCGCCGCGATCGGGCTCGACGAGGTGACGAACGGGTACGTGCCGTGGTCGAGATCGAGCAGAGTGCCCTGGGCACCTTCGAACAGCACGCGGCGACCGTCGCGCAGCGCACGGTCGACGAGGAGCGACGTGTCCTCGACGTAGGGCGCGAGCCGCTCGGCGTGGGCAAGTGTCCGGTCGGTGACGTCGACCACGTCGAACGGGTCGATCCCGTAGACGCGCTCGAGCCAGATGTTCTTCTCACTTGCCGCCAGGTCGATCTTCTCCCGGAGGATCTTCGGGTCGAGCAGATCCTGAACACGAATCCCGATCCGCGTCGCGCGATCGGCGTAGGCAGGGCCGATCCCGCGGCGGGTCGTCCCGATCTGGAGCCGACCCAGCCGCCGCTCGCGGGCACCGTCGAGCGCGACGTGCCACGGCATGATCAGATGCGCGTTGCCCGAAACGTGAACGAGACCGGCCGTCTCGTGACCACGCGCCTCGAGCTCGTCGAGCTCTGTAATCAGCACCTCCGGGTCGACCACGCAGCCAGCGCCGATCGCGCTCGCGACCCCGGTGATGATCCCGGACGGGATCGCGCGGATCTTGTACGTCTCGCCGTCGACGACGATTGTGTGACCCGCGTTCGGCCCGCCCTGATAGCGGCACACGAGGTCGGAGTCCTGCGCGAGCAGGTCGACGATCTTGCCCTTCCCCTCGTCGCCCCACTGCGCGCCGACGATCACGGTGGCGGGCACGCGCGCCAGTCTTGCAGCTGCACGACTCGTTCAGTCGCCCGACGCTGCGGCGG
>JACDBY010000483.1 GCA_013694685.1 Actinomycetota bacterium | reverse complement strand
ACGTCGCCTGTGCCGAGCCAGCGCGCCACCTCGCGGTACTGGCGACCGCGCTCGCCGCGATGCAACCGCCCGCGCAGGACGAGCGCGCCGCGCACGAGCCGGCGGGTGCGCTCGGCCTCTCCCGGCCTCCCGTGCAGCGAGAGGAACCGGAGCTGACCGCGGACGTTCTCGCGGAAGAGCCGGCCGCCGTGCGCGGCGCCGCCCACGTGGACACACTCGGCGTCCGGGGTGAAGACCGCCGTCCAGCCGAGGTCGGTCGCCCGTCGGATCCAGTCGACTTCCTCGCTGAAGAGGAAGTAGCGCTCGTCGAAGGGGCCGACCTCGTCGTAGGCGCCGCGGCGGACGAGCATGCACGACCCCATGAGCCACTCGACCGTCCGCTCGGCGTCATGCTCGAAACCGCCCGCGTAGAACGCGTTCAGCGCGCGCGTGCGCGGCGCGAGCTTCCGGAGGTACAGGTACTCGGTCGCGATGCGCCAGAGCGTCGGGAACCCCCGAACGGAGCGCTGGAGGCTGCCGTCGGGATTCAGCAGGCGCGGTCCGACGACCGCGGCCCGCGGATGCCGGTAGGCGGTCTCGACGAGCCGCTCGAGCGCGCCGTCGAGGAGCCAGGCGTCGGCATTCAGGATGACGACGAACTCACCAGCGGTCGCTTCCACACCGCGGTTCCAGCCCGCCGCGAGTCCGTGATTCGGCGCCTCGACCAGCCGCACCTCCGGGAACCGCTCGCGCACGAGCGCGACCGTTCCGTCGGACGAGCCGTTGTCGACGACGACGGTCGGGATGCCGGCGACGCTCTCCAGGCAGCGCTCGATCCAGGGAAGCGCGTCGTAGGTCACGACGACGCACGCGGTCTGACCGGGGTCAGCCATGCTCGAGCCGGGGCCTCGAGCCACCCCGCAGACCTTCCCACAGCAGGATCGCCGCCCCTGGCAGTGCGAGCGCGGTGGTCACGAGGAAGAAGAGGAACCCGGAGGCGAAGGCCGCGTCGGCAGCAACGCCCACGCTGCCGAGGAAGCTGACGAAGAACGCCTCGCGCACCGCGATCCCGTTGAGCGTGAACGGCACGAGCAGCACGAGGAAGAAGAGCGGGCCCATCACGTAGTAGATCCTCGGGCTCAGATCGATCCCGACGGCGCGGCTCCCGGCCCAGATCGAGAGGATCCTCACCGCCTGGATCGCGGTCGTGAAGAGAAAGACGGCCGCGAGCAGCTTCGCATGACCGCGGTAGTGATGGACTCCGTCGTAGAGCGCCCGGAGCGGCCGCTCGACGCGCAGGCGGCGAAGGAGCGGCCGCAGGCGGTTGAGCAGCGGCCGGGCCGAGCGCGCGAAGAACAGGAAGATCAGAACGAGCGTGCCGAGCACGAACACGCCCTCGACCCAGAGGTACGCGCCCACGTCGTATGTGCCGAGCGCGAGGAGGAAGCCGATCGCGCCGAGGAGCACGGTGGCGGCTCCGCCGAGCCCGCGCTCGAGGAGGATGATCGCCGTCACGTCGCCCGTCCGGCCCGGATGGCGTCGCGCCGTCTCGTAGACGCGCATCGCGTCGCCACCGATCGAGGTTGGCAGCACCTGGCTCGCCGTGTACGAGACGAGGTAGGCCCGCGTCAACCAGGCGAACGTGTCGTCCATGCCCTGCGCCCGCATCAGCCACTGCCAGCGGAGCGCCATCGGCAACGCGGTGCCGATCATGATCGCGACCGAGAGCGCGAACCACCACGGGCTCGCGTCGAGGAGGGTGTCGACGACCTCGCCGAGATCGACCTTCCAGACGAGGTAGGCGAGCGCAAGCCCGGTGAGCACCAGCGTGAGGGCGATGCGGAGCGACCGTCTCATGCCGCGAAGCCCGCATGCACGCGACGGACGGCGTCGACCGCGTCGAGGATGTCCTCGTCCCCGTGGGCGGGCGAGAGCGGCAGGGACAGCACCTCGCCCCCGGCACGCTCGGCGACCGGCAGGCGGGGTTGGTCGGGGTAGCGTTCCCTGAACCACGTGAGGCGGTGAACCGGCAGGAAGTGGATGCTGGTCGAGATCAGCTCGTCGGCGAGCGCACGCTGATACGCGTCACGGGTGGCACCCGCGCGACCTGCGTCGATCCGGACGACGTAGAGGTGCAGCGCATGCACGTCGCGCGGATCGCGGGCGAGCGGCGTGATGCCGTCGAGCCCCTCCAGCCCGTCGTCGTAAATAGCCACTTGGCGGGCGCGGAGCGACCCGTGGTGCTCGAGCTTCTCGAGCTGTGCGAGCGCGATCGCCGCGAGCACGTCGGACAGATTCGCCTTGAGCCCCCACGTCACCTGGTCGTAGCGGGAGCCGTCTCCCCGCCGCGTGAGGCGCATGTGCCTGATGGCTTCCGCGAGGTCCTGGCGATCGGTCGCGACGAGCCCGCCCTCGCCGGCCGCGAGGTTCTTCGTCGCGTAGAGCGAGAAACAAGTCGCGTCGGAGAGTCCACCGAGCTTGCGCCCGCGGTAGCGCGACTCGAGCGCGTGCGCGGCGTCCTCGACAACGGGCAAGCCAAGCGCCTGGATCGGGTCGAGGTCGCACGGCTGACCCGCGAGGTGGACGGGAAGGATCGCCTTCGTGCGCTCGGTGACGAGGTCGGCGAGCAGCGACGCGTCGAGGTTGAGGTCGTCCTCGCGGACGTCGCAGAAGACGGGTGTCGCCCCGCAGTGCTCGATCACGTTCGCTGTCGCGGGCCAGGTGATCGGTGAGG
>JACDBY010000475.1 GCA_013694685.1 Actinomycetota bacterium | reverse complement strand
GCGATGCTGCTGATGGACGAGCCGTTCGGCAGCCTCGACATGCTCACGCGCGCCCGACTCCAGCAGGAGCTGAACGGGATCATCGAGCGCACGCAGACGACGTTGCTGCTCGTCACCCACTCGATGGACGAGGCGTTGACGGTGGGGGACAAGGTCGTCGTGCTCGCCGGTGCGCCGTCGACCGTGACCGAGATCGTCGATGTCCGCGACGTCGGCCCGCCCGACTCGCCCCGCTACGCGGAGACGCGCTCGCACCTCCGCGACCTGCTCGGAGCCACGCACGAAACGGAGGAGCTCGATGTCGTCACTCACTGAGACTTCGGCCGCGCTGCCCGCGCGCCCGCACGCAGCCGGCTGGTCGCGCCTGCCACTGTGGCTTCGGCGGGTGATCTTGCTCGCCGCGATCGTCGGCCTCTGGCAGGCGTACGTCTCGTGGAGCGAGTTCGGTGGCAACCCACTGCTCTTCGCCTCGCCCGCCGACGCCGCGCAGGCGTTCTGGGAAGGGTGGCGCGACGGCTCCCTCGCCCGCGCGACGTGGGAGACGATGCGGCTCCTGCTGATCGGCGTCGGCATCGGTGCGCTGATCGCGGCCATCTTCACGCTCTTCGCGAGCCTGTCTCAGATCGGCGAGGACATCCTGCTCCTCCTGACGGCAATCCTGAACCCGCTCCCGGGGGTCGCAGTCCTCCCGCTCGCGCTCCTCTGGTTCGGGCTGTCGAGCAAGGCGATCATCTTCGCGATCGCGAACGCGACGATCTGGCCGATCGCGATCAATCTCACCACCGGCTTCAAGACCGTCAACCCGACGATCGTCGCGGCGGGGCGAAACATCGGCCTCAAGGGCGTCCGCCTCGTCACCGATGTCCTTGCCCCGGCGGCGCTCCCGAGCGCGATCAGTGGCCTGAAGACCGCCTGGGCGTTCGGCTGGCGCACAGTCGTCGCCGCCGAGCTCGTCTTCGGCGTCGTCGGCGGCGAAGGAGGCCTCGGCACCTACATCAACAACGCCAAGCTCTACCTGTTCACGTCGCAGATGTTCGCGGCGCTCCTGTCCATCGCCATGCTCGGCGTCGCCTTCGAGCTCCTGTTCGGCATGCTCGAGCGGCGAACGATCGTCCGCTGGGGCATGCAGAGTTCATGAAAACCACAAGGAGGGTCTGAAGTGAAGAGGTTCCGTCTCGCCGCGATTCTCGTCGCGGCCCTCGCCGCCGCGGTCGTCGTGGCCACATCCGCCTTCGGCGGCGGCCAAGCGGTCGCGCCGGACAAGATCGTCATTGCCTACCAGCCCGGGATGGGCTACGCGCCACTGATCATCATGAAGAACCAGCGGACGCTCGAGAAGCGCTACCCCGGCCTCCAGGTCGAGTACCGCGTCCTCCCGTCCGGCACCGCGATCACGAACGGGATGATCTCCGGTCAGATCCACATCGGCGCGATGGGCACCGGCCCGTTCCTCGTCGGCTATGCCCGCGGGATCGACTGGAAGATGATCGCGCCGCTCAACGAGGCCGACCTTTGGCTGATGGCGAAGGATCCGAACATCAAGACGATCGCTGACCTCAGAGGCAAGCGGATCGCGACACCCACGAACACCTCGATCCAGGCCGCGATGCTGCGCAAGATGGCGGAGGTCAGGCTCGGCGACTCGAAGGCGCTCAACGCGGGCCTGATCGCGATGGATCACCCGGACGCGATGCAGGCGCTGCTGGCTGGTCAGATCGACGCGCACCTCACCTCACCGCCGTTCCAGTTCCAGGAACGCAATCGCGGAGCGCATGTGGTGGCGAGGTCGTACAGCTACTTCGGCGCACACTCGTTCCTCGGCGCCGTCGTGACGGACAAGTTCTACCGGGAGTACACCCAGTTCTCGAATCAGCTCTACCGGGACGTCGCGGCCGCGATCAAGCTGGTCAAGACGAACCCGCAAAAGGTGGCGCAGATCCTGGCGGAGGATGCGGGTGGCAATCCGACCCCGCGCCAGTTCAAGCAGTGGATCGGCAACCCTGCGATCACCTACACGACGCGGCCGCGGGGCCTGATGCGCACCGCGTCGTTCATGAGCCGGACCGGGCAGCTCCCGGGACGCTTGCCGTCCTCATGGCGGGATCTCGTCTTCCCACCGGTTCATCCGACCAACGGCAGCTAGCTCGTTGCGGCGAAGGAGGGGACCGGGGCCCCTCCTTCGTCACTTCGGGGCACCGTTCGCGCTCACGCCTCGAAGCCGGTATCGGCCCCGGTAACGATCAGCGTTCCCGGCTCGAACCGGCGCGGGGTGAAGGCCGACCACATCGATCCACGCAGGTGCTGCTGGAAGATGTGCCTGACGATCGCCCCTCTCGGGTGGTTGAGGTCGTGGGCGCGCAACCCCTCGACGAGCCGCGTCAGCCCTTCCGCGAAGACCGGAATGCCGGTCGCGGTCGCATCGGCGAACGACTGACGCCCGGCCGTGCCCCCCGTGGCGGCCGCGTGCTCGCCGCGTAGCACGTAGACGTCACTCAGACCGGGCGCCACCGAGATCACGTTCCCGATCACGTCGTTGAGCTCGTCCAGCATCCCCAATCTGAGGAGGGCGTAGCCGCACAGGCAGCCCGCAAACGGGTCGGCGGCGGCACTCTCCGCCACCTCTAGAGCGAGCTCTTTGGCTGCGTCCAAGCGGCCGCCGAGCAGCGCGCGCTGGAGGTACTCGAGCCGACGCAGCGCTGTCGGAGCGGAGGCGGGGGCCGCCGCGAGCGCCGGCTGGTACTGGTACAGGCGGAGCCCTTCGGGCTCGACCTGTGCGACGAGGGTCGCGAGGCGGCCGTGCAGGACGGTGAGCGAGAGCACCGGCGGGTTCTTCTCGCCGCGCTCCAGCGAGAGCCAGTAAGCACCCGGCTCGACCTTCGCCACGTGCGCGCCGAGTCCCCGCCTCACCTCGTCGAGCGCGATCGCCTTCCCGTCAGGCGGAACAGGCTCGCCCGTTGGCCACAGGCGCAGCCGGACGTCCTTCACGGCGTCGGCGCCCTGGCCGGAACCGGAAGCGACCACGTAGACAGCGATGCCGGACGCCCCCGGCTCGGCGAGCAGCTCGTCGGGAAGCTCGACGCCGAGCGCCCGCAGACCCGCTGGGGCGGAGCCGGTGTTGATCGCGGCGCCGACCGCGAGTGTGACGAGCGTGGAGGGCTCGGGCCAAGCCAGGGGATGGATGCCCTCCACCACCAGGGTCTCGCCGGGACCTGTGGTCGCCCCGATCGCGCCGCCCAACTCGGCGACGAACGGCGCGGCAGGTGATGCGGCGAGCGCAACCGTCTCCTCCTCGCCGGCCATGAGCGTCACGAACTGCTCGTCAGAGGACGCCTCCGGACCGACGAGGCGGACGCGATAGAAACCAGGCGTCACCGAGGGCAGGTCCGATGCGGCACGCCACACCGCCTGCACG
>JACDBY010000473.1 GCA_013694685.1 Actinomycetota bacterium | reverse complement strand
GCACTAGGTGCCGGACAGGTCCGGCACCTACACGGGTTTCCGGCGAGACGTTAGGAGACATCGCAACTAGCGGTTCCGTGCGAAAAGACACGGCACAGCGACGCAGGAGGCCGGCTCTGCCGGCCGGGAGGCTGGCCGTGCGATGCGGACGCACCGTGTCAACAGGGAGGGGGGCTCGTGGGGGAACCTAGGTTCACCCACGCAGAACGACCACGGGCCCCCATCGGGGACCCGCGATCGGCCGTCAGACGCAGACGGCATCGCTCGCCTTGCGACCCGCCTGCACCGCGAATCATGCGTGATCGGGCGGGCGATGTCCAGCGGCACCCGCCACGCTCGGACCGAGGTCAGTCCGCGTCTGCCTCGTTGTCGGCGCCCTCGCGCCCGTCGTCATCGGTCTCGGTCCCGAGCACGACGAAGCTGTCGTCGAGCGAGACCTCGACGACCTGTCCGGAGGAGAGCCTGACCTCCACGCCGTACGCCGAGCCGTCGTCTCCCGTCTCCGTCTCGATCACCGTTCCGCCGCCGGTGTGCTCGATCGCCGCGGCGCTCGCCCGCTCGAGCGCGGTGCCGGTGAGAGAGTGTTCCTCGCCCCCTCCGGCGGCGATCGCGAAGCCTGTCACGGCGACCGCGAGAACGGTCGCGAGAGCGGCGACGAGTACCAGTCTGCGTCTCATGTGATACCTCCCATTGCGTGTTGGTGGGGTGGTTGCCTTGGCAAAGCTAGGCGCGGTAGATGAGTCCCACATGAGAGATGAGGCCGGGATGAGCGGCTACGGCTCTCATCGACCTCTCATGCCGCGCCGCGCACAATGAGCCGATGCGGTTCCTAATCGCAGAGGACGAGCTGAAGCTGGCGAGCCTCCTCCGTCGCGGGCTCGTGGAGGAGGGCCACTCCGTCGACCTCGCGCGGACGGGTGAGGAGGCGTTCTCGAGCGCGAGCGCAGTCGCGTACGACGCGGTCGTGCTCGACCTGATGCTGCCGGGGATCGACGGGATCGAGGTCTGCCGCAGACTCCGGGCGGTGGGAATCTGGGCTCCGGTGCTGATGTTGACCGCCCGCGACGCGGTGGAGGATCGCGTCGCCGGGCTCGATGCAGGTGCCGACGACTACCTGCCCAAGCCGTTCGCCTTCGACGAGCTGCTCGCGCGCCTCCGGGCGCTCGTCCGCCGTGGAGCGCCCGAGCGTCCGGTCGTGCTCGAGGCCGGCGAGCTGCGCCTCGACCCGGCGACTAGGCGGGCCTGGCGCGGCGACTCGGAGCTCGTGCTCTCGACGAAGGAGTTCTCGCTGCTCGAGACGTTCATGCGCTACCCGGGCCACGCGCTCTCGCGGCAGCAACTCGTCGACCACGCGTGGGACGACGCGTTCGAGCATCGCTCGAACGTCGTCGACGTCTATGTCCGCTACCTCCGCGAGAAGGTCGACCGCCCCTTCGGCCGCCGTTCGCTCGAGACGGTGCGCGGGGTCGGATACCGGCTCCGGATGGACGACGTCTGAGCAGGCTCTCCCTCCGGCTCCGGCTCACGCTGGCCTTCGCCGCCGCGATGGCTCTCGTGCTCGCCGCCGTCGCGATCTTCCTCTACGTGCGGCTCGGCTCGACGCTTGCCGAGCAGATCGACGACACCCTCGAGTCTCGCTCGGCCGTGATCGCTCGGAACGGGTACCGGTTCGAGACGGGCGCGGAGGACGGGTTCGCGCAGCTTCTGGGCCCGGGTGGCGCGATCGCCGTCGGTTCCCGGGTGCGGGAGCCGTTGCTCGACACGTCCGAGCTGAGCCGCGCCCGGAAGGGTCCCGTGCACGTGAGCCGCGACAGCCTGCCCGAGCTCGAGGGTGAGCCGGTGCGGCTCTACGCGACACCTGCTCGCGACGGTGTCCTGGTTGTCGGCGCCTCGCTCGAGGAACGGGAGGAGGCTCTCGCCGGGCTGCTCCGCGAGCTGCTCATCGTCCTGCCGCTCGCCCTCGTCGCGGCCGCGGCCGGCGGTTACCTCCTCGCAGCCGCGGCCCTGCGACCGGTCGAGCTGATGCGCCGCCGCGCGGCCGAGATCACGAGCGCCGACCCGTCTCGGCGCCTGCCACTCTCGGACGCAAACGACGAGATCACGCGGCTCGGCGTGACGCTCAACGAGATGCTCGCCCGGCTCGAGGAAGGACTCGAGCGCGAGCGCCGGTTCGTCGCCGACGCAAGCCACGAGCTGCGTACGCCGCTCGCCCTGCTGCGAACCGAGCTCGAGCTGGCGCTCAGGCGCCCGCGGACGCGCGACGAGCTGGAGACCGCGCTCCGCTCCGCGACTGTCGAGACAGAGAGGGTCTCGCGGCTGGCCGAAGACCTGCTCGTGCTCGCGACCGCCGAGCGAGGGCGGCTCCCACTGCGTCTCGAGGAGCTCGCAACCGAGGAGCTTCTCGCGACGGTCGTCGCCCGCTTCGCGTCCCGGGCTGCGACCGAAGGTCGTTCCGTCACCTCGATCGCGTCCAACGCGCCGCGGTTGGTCGGCGATCGATTGCGGCTCGAGCAGGCGCTCGGCAATCTCGTCGACAACGCTCTCACGCACGCGTCGGGCCGCGTCCGCCTCGTTGCCGAGCACGGCGGCGGTTTCGTCGAGCTGCACGTCTCCGACGAGGGCGACGGGTTCCCGCCGTCCTTCACGTCGAGCGCGTTCGATCCCTTCACTCGGGCCGACGGGGCGCGCGCTGTCGCCGGGGCGGGCCTCGGTCTCGCGATCGTCGACGCCGTCGCGCGGGCGCACGGCGGAACCGCACGTATCGAACTCGCCGCGAACGGCGGGGCCGTCGTGATCCTCTCGCTGCCGGCCGCGCCCGCCGAGCACGTGTCCGACTGAAGTCGGACACACGCCGAGACGGGCGAGGCGACCCCTGCAGAGCAAGTGTCCGACTGGAGTTCGGACACACCCACGATTGGCAGTTGCGACCGCGACAGCGGGCGCCTTTAGGGATCTGCCCCGCCCGAAGGGCGCGGATCAAGCGGCGGGATTCCGCTCCGGCGGAATCCCGCTCGCGAAACAAGCTAGAGCGCGCTCAGGTACCGCTCCTTCTCCCACTCGCTGACCTGGATGCGGTACTCGTCCCACTCGCGCCGCTTCAGCTCGACGTAGCGCGGGAAGATGTGCTCGCCGAGGGCCCGCCGCATCAGCTCCGACTTCGCAAGCTCCTCGATCGCCTCCCCGAGCGACCCCGGGAGCGCGTCGACACCCTGCTCCTCGCGCTCCTCGTCGGACAGGCGGTAGAGGTTCGTCGTCATCTCGTCGGGTAGCTCGTAGCCCTGCTCGATCCCCTCGAGACCCGCGTGGAGCAGTACCGCGAAGGCGAGGTACGGGTTGCACGCCGGGTCGGGACAGCGGATCTCTGCACGCGTCGCCTGCTCGGCGCCCGGCTTGTAGAGCGGGATCCGGATTAGGGCGGAGCGGTTGCGTTGCGACCAGGCGACGTAGACCGGCGCCTCGTAGCCGGGGACGAGCCGCTTGTACGAGTTGACCCACTGTGCGAGCACCGGCGTCATCTCGCGTGCGTGGACGAGCAGACCGGCGATGAACGCCTTCGCGACCTTCGAGAGGTTGTGCTCGTCCTTGCCGTCGAAGAACTGGTTGCGACCGTTCTTGAAGAGCGACATGTGCGTGTGCATGCCCGAGCCGTTCTCGCCGAAGAGCGGCTTTGGCATGAACGTCGCGTAGTAGCCGTGCCAGGCCGCGACCTCCTTCACGATCAAGCGGTAGGTGATCGTGTGGTCGGCCATCTCGAGGGCCGGCGCGAAGCGCATGTCGATCTCGTGCTGGGAGGGCGCGACCTCGTGGTGGTGGTACTCGATCGGGATCCCGACCGACTCGAGCGCGTGGATCGTGTCGTTGCGCACCTCGGTCGCCGCGTCCTGCACGGTCATCGCGAAGTAGCCGCCCTCGTCCAGCGTCTTTGTGTCCTTGTCGTCCTCGAAGAGGAAGTACTCGAGCTCGGGGCCGACGTTGAAGGTGTCGAAGCCGAGCTTCTGCATCCGCTCGAGGGCCTGCCGCATCACGTACCGCGGGTCGCCGTCGTAGGGGACGCCGTCGGGCTTGACGACGTCGCAGATCATCCGCGCGACCTTCGAGCCGTACTCGTGCCCGTGCTCGTCGGTCGGCCGCGGCATCAACTGGAAGGTCGCCGGATCCGGGATCGCGACCATGTCCGACTCCTCGATCCGGTTGAAGCCGGTGATCGACGAGCCGTCGAAGCCCATCCCGTCGTCGAGTGCGCCGGGGATCTCAGACGGGGTGATCGCGAACGACTTGAGGTGCCCCTCGAGGTCCGTGAACCAGAAGAGGACGTGCTCGATCTCCTCGTCCTTGATGCGCTTCAGCACGGCTCTGCGCGAGGCGACGCTCGACGTCGCGCGATCCTTGCTCTTCACCATCGCCGCGCGGCTCGATGCCGCAGTGCTCCTCGGTCTCGCCATCAGTGTTCTCCTCCTTGAAAACGCCAAGAGCCCCGGGTGCGGAAGTCCGCGCCCGAGGCCCCGTTGCCTCGAAATGACGCGCGTGAGACTACCACTCGCCAGGGGGTCTGTCCCCGGAGGGGACTGACCCCCGCGCGACCGGCTGAGTCGTGCGAGAGGCATCGCACGTAGCGCGGGGGACAGACCCTGCGGGGTCAGTCCCCTAGCGGCGCGCGAACCGAGATGCTGACGCTGCGGTACACGTAGCCGAGACGCTCGTTCAGCGCGCGCATGCCCTCGTTGCCGCGCTGCGTCCACGTCACGATCTCCGAGATGTCGTTCTCGGCCGCCCAGGCGAGCTTTGCCCGCTTGAGGGCCTCGGCGAGCCCGCGCCGGCGCCAGTCACTCCGGACGACCGTGAGTCCGTCCTCGAAGACGCCGTCGGGCATCGCGCAGAGACCGGAGAACCCCACGACGTCCTCGCCGGCGAGCGCGGCGAACGAGCCCGCCGGCACATCCCCGCCGTCGCCGTCCAGCCAGTCGTCGAGCGCGATCGTCACCGGCGCGTAGGTCGCCATGTCGGCGTACCCCTCGACCGCGAGGTTGTAGGACTGCCGCAGGAGCTCGGGACGCTCGACGAGCGTGGTGAACGCGATCCCGTCGGGAGGCACGCCCACCGGCTCGGAGCCGATGACCTTCACCTGCTCGACCTGCCGGTCGACCTCCTCGAATCCGTGGCGCAGCGCGAACGCAAGCGAGCGGGCATCGGCGCCATCGAGATGCGAGGACATCGAGACGAAGTCGAGCGTCGCGAGATGCGCGGCAAGCTCTCGCAAGAGCGCGGTCCCGATCCCCTGCCGCCGGGCATCGGGCAGCACCCGCGGTGCGAGGAAGCCTCGATCCGGCGAGTCC
The DNA here is from genome assembly GCA_013694685.1 of Actinomycetota bacterium. GTDB lineage: Bacteria > Actinomycetota > Thermoleophilia > Gaiellales > Gaiellaceae > Gaiella. The sequence goes on along the minus strand of JACDBY010000473.1, from coordinate 4,075 downwards.
GACGGCCCCGCGTATCCGCAGCCGACGATCGCGCCCTCGCACTCGGCGACGACGTAGAGCCGACGCGGATCGCGCTGGCGCCGCTTGCGTTGCTGATCGACGGTCGACGACTCGTCGGGCGTGACCGTGTTCCAAAGCTCGACGTAGGCCTGGAGATCCGCGTCGGTCTCGGCGGGACGGATTGTCGTCATGAGGACGGTGAGGGGGACAGACTGAAGTCAGTCCCCCTCACCCGCTCCTCTTCAGCTTGCCGTGGCGCTTGGCGTAGACCTCGCCCCGGTTGAAGATCGCGAGCCCGAGCGGGATCGACGCGGCGCCGATCACGAGGAGCGGCCAGATCTGCGGCCACATCGAGCTCAATGGATCGCCCTCGAGAATTGCCGCTCGGATTCCCTCGAGCGCATAGGTCGCAGGCGAGATCGTCGCGAGCCACTGCATCCACTGCGGGAGCACGTCGACCGGGTAGTAGACGCCCGAGACGACGAGCAGCATGCCCTGGGCGACGAACCCGAGCTGGGCACCCTTCTCCGGCGAGATGAGCGGGAGGACGGCGGTCATCATCCCGATCCCGAAGAACGAGATCGAAGCGACGACGAGCACCACGAGCGCGGCGATGAAGTTGGCATCGTCGAACGCGAGACCGAAGAACGCGGCCACCACGATGAAGAGGAGGATCGCCCGCACGAGCCCGTAGAGCACCGCGAAGACGCCCGAGCCGCCCAGGTGCATCGCCCGCGAGAGCGGCGCCATGAACGTGTACTCGATCGTCCCCTCCCAGCGCTCCCAGGCGACCGTCTCCGTGAGGAACTCGAAGATGATCCCGAGGTAGGCCCACACGACGGCGCCGATGAGGAGGGTCGTCGTCGCCCGCTCGACGTCGATCTGACCGCCGGTCGCCTCGATCCCCTCCGCGATGAAGACGATCGTCAGCGTGTTGGCGACGGTCCAGACGAAGAACGCGACGTCCCAGTAGATGTAGCGGCGCGTCAGATAGACGTTGCGTTCGACGACCCCGGCGAGCCCGATCAGCTCGTGTCGGAGACTGAGGGCGACGGCTCTCATGCGAGCGCCTTCCTCTCCTCCGCGTCGAGCTCGTCCTGCTCGTCCTCGAAGCCTCGGCCGGTGGCTGCGAAGAAGGCCTCCTCGAGCGTCTCGGCGGCGAAGCGGGCCTTCAGGTCAGCGGCCGGCTCGAGCGCGAGCAGCCGGCCGGCGTCCAGGATCCCGACGCGCTCGGCGAGCGACTCCGCCTCGTCGAGATCGTGGGTGCAGAGGAGGATCGTCGAGTCGTGCTCGGCCCGCATCTCGCGGATGAAGTCCTGCACCTCGAGCTTGGAGCGCGGGTCGAGTCCGGTGGTTGGCTCGTCGAGCAGCAGCAGCACGGGTGACGTCAGGAGCGCGCGCGCAAGAGCCACCTTCTGCTGCATCCCGCGCGAGAGGTTCTCCATCGGCTCGCCGCGACGGTCGGATGGGAAACCCACGCGCTCGAGGATCATGGGAATCCGCTCCGTCGTCTCGCTTGGCGTCATGCCGTAGAAGCGCGCCGCGTAGTGGAGGTTCTCGGACGGCGACATCTTCTTGAAGAAGCTCGCCTCGACCGAGACGCGGTTGACGAGCCGCCGTACGGCCTTCCCGTCGCGGACGACGTCGTAGCCGAAGACGGTCGCGCTGCCTCCGTCGGGCAAGAGCAGGGTCGAGAGCAGGCGGACGAGGGTCGACTTCCCCGAACCGTTCTGGCCGAGGATTGCGACGCATTCCCCCCGCTCGAGCGTGAGGGAAACGTCGGCCAGAGCCGGCACGCGGCGCTTGCCGCGCTTGCGATCCTTGCGCACGAACTCCTTGCGCAGGTCGCGCGCCTCGACGGCGAGCGCGTCGGGTGGGACGGGCGACAACTCTCTCACGGTGGTGCTCCTCCTGGGTCGGTGGTATCGGGACGTGCGCAAGGAAGGCTCCGCGCCGGGCGGGCCTCGGCAACGGGTGTCCTAGATACGACCGAGCATCAACACACGCGGAGCGTAACAACACATCGGCCACGCATCTAGTACGGGAAACCGCACCCCGGGGACTGACCCCGAAGGGGCCTGTCCCCCGTGCGACACGTCGGCGAGCCACTCCTCGCGAACGCCGGTCGCACAGGGGTCAGTCCCCTACGGGGACAGACCCCACGACTTGCCAAGCGGCCGACCCGTCGTCTAAGGTCTCCCGCTCCGGGGCCGACGTCGGCACCGGCGCAGGCAATGACGCCTCATTTCTCCGTCGGGAGAGGTGGGGCTTTTTTCGTGGTCCAAGGAGGTGGGGTTCGCGATGATGAAGATCGAGGCTGTCGTCGTACGCGATCGGGTCGAGACCGTCATGGAGGCGGTCGAGGCTGCGACCGGGCACGTCGGCGTGACGGTGATCGAGGCGGTCGGGCATGGCCGCGAGAAGGGCATCACGCACGAGTACCGCGGGCGCGTGTTCGAGTCGCGGTTCCTCCCGAAGGCGCTCATGACGTTCGTCGTCCGCGACGAGCTAGCCGACGCAGTTATCGAGGCGATCGCCGACGCGGCCCGCACGGGACACGAGAACGGCGACGGCATCTGCTGGATGACTCCCGTTAGCGGCGTCACCCACAACCGCACGGGCGCACCCCTCGAGGAGAAGGAGCCGGCATGACGACCAAGGAGCTCGCGTTCGCGGCCAGCACGCTCTGGGTCGTCCTTGCGGCGATTCTCGTTCTCTTCATGCAGGCCGGCTTCGCCTTTCTCGAGGCGGGTCTGACCCGGATGAAGAACGTCGGTCACATCGCTGCGAAGAACGTCCTCATCCTCGGCATCGTCTCGATCGTCTACTACCTCGTCGGGTTCGGGATCGCGTTCGGCGACGGGGGGAACGGCCTCATCGGAGGCTCCGGCTTTGTCCCGTCGGTCGAGGAGCTCGTCGCGATCGGCGCCGAGCCGTTCTCCTGGTTCTCCGCTATTCCCGGAGCGGCGGCCTATCTCTTCGAGGTCGCCTTCGCGGCCGTCTCGCTCGCGATCGTCTGGGGTGCGATGGCGGAGCGCACCCGTCTCTGGGTCTACCTCGTCTTCGGCATCGCGTTCACGCTGATCTACTCGTTCGTCTCCCACTGGATCTGGAGCCCGGACGGGTGGCTCTTCGCGAAGGGCATGCAGGACTTCGCGGGCTCGACCGTCGTCCACTACCAGGGCGCGCTCGCCGGACTCGCCGGAGCGCTCCTGCTCGGGCCGCGGATCGGCAAGTTCGTCGACGGCAAGCCGCAGCCGATCCCCGGTCACAACATGGCGTACACGACGCTCGGCGTGCTCATCCTCTGGTTCGGCTGGTTCGGCTTCAACCCCGGCTCGACGCTCAGCGTCGACTTCGGTGGCGTCGGCTTCTTCGCCTACGTCGCGCTCAACACGAACCTCGCCGCCGCTGCCGGGGTGCTCGGCGCCGTCACCGCGTCGTGGCTCGTGATCAAGAAGCCCGACCTCTCGATGATGCTGAACGGAGCAATCGCCGCGCTCGTCGCGATCACGGCCGCGTGCGCGTTCGTCGCACCCTGGGCCGCGATCGTGATCGGGTTCGTGGCCGGCGTGATCGTCGTCCTCGGCTCGTTGCTCGTCGAGCGGGTGGGGATCGACGATCCGGTCGGGGCGCTCGCCGCGCACGGGATGGCCGGGGTCTGGGGGACGATCTCCCTCGGGTTCCTGACCGTGCCGTCGCTCGCCGAGAGCCTCGCCACCGGCAAGGCGGGGCTCTTCTACGGCGGGGGTCTGAACCAGCTCGGCGTCCAACTCCTCGGGCTTGCGGCCGTGGGGGCGTTCACGTTCACCGCCTCGTTCCTCGTGCTCTGGGTGATGAAGGTCACCGTCGGCATTCGCGCGGAACCCGAGGTGGAGACGATGGGCCTCGACGTGTCCGAGCACGGGATGTGGGGTTACCCCGAGTTCTACATCCCGGTTCCGGGCGGCTACGGAACGGAGTCGCACGGCGCGGCCGTCTCGCCCGGCCTGCGCCATCAGGCGACGACTCCCGCACTGGTTGGCCAGGCGCCTGCCTAGGGACAGAACGCCTGCGTCAGCAGCCGCTGCAAGGC
>JACDBY010000470.1 GCA_013694685.1 Actinomycetota bacterium | reverse complement strand
TTCTACGTCGTCGAGAGGGGCACGGTCTCGATCCGTGGACGCCACCTCCAAGCGGGCGAGGCGTTCGGCGAGATCGCGCTGCTCCGCGACGTGCCGCGGACGGCGACCGCGACCGCCGTGACCGACGTCGCGCTCGTCGCGCTCGAGCGGGAGCCATTCGTCGCCGCCGTCACGGGGCACGCGCCCAGCGCGGCGGCCGCAGACGCCGTCATCGCGGCCCGGCTCGGCTCGTTCAGCGGCGGGCTCGACCCTCTGTGAGCACGGCCTCCGCCTCCTCCGGCGAGTGCGCCGCTCGCTCGCCGGAGATCTCGTCGAGCACCTCCTCGGCGTCGTCCATCCGCGTGAGTGCGGCGAACGAGATGCCCTCGCGCGCGAGCATGACGAGGCCGACACCCACACCGACGGACATCTCGATCGCCTGGAGCACGAGCCCGTAGGCGAACCCCGTCCCGTAGGCGACGCCGTACTGGACGAGCGGGAGGGCGACAGCTGCCTGCAGCAGACCGACGTTCCCCGGCCAGAGCGGGAAGATGGTCGCGACGTTCATGAGCAGGAGCACGAGGGCCGCTGCCGGAAGCGGGACATCGAGGTCGAACGCCTCGGTGACCGCCCAGACCGCGAGGAGCTGCAGCGTCCAGCCGATCGCCTGGAAGAGGATCGCCGCGAACGCCGCGGTCGGCACGCGCATCACCGCGAGGCCCTGTCGGGCCATGGCGAGCAGACGCCGCGCGGTTCGCTCGCCGTGCATGGGCTCGCCGTGCGCGCGACGCGCCGAGAGGACGGCAACCGTGAGCAGTGCGACGCCGACGAGTCCGAGCGCCACGAGGCCGGTGATCGCCCAGTCGGGGAGCTTGGCGGTCAACGCCACGTAGCCGACGAGGAGGGCGATCGGGAAGATGTCGAACACCCGGTGCGCGAAGACCGTGCCGAGCAGCGTGGCGCTGGTGCCAGTTTCCGCCTCGACGTGGCGCCGAAGGACCGCGACCCGCGCGAGCTCGCCCGCCCGTGCGGGCAGGACGGCATTGCCGAGCAGACCGACGCCGAAGGCCGAGAAGACCGCCGCGAACCGCGGCTTTGGCTGCGGCATCGCCTGGTGGATCGTGAGGTTCCAGGCCCACGCCCGGGCGGCCACGGAAAGGAGGTTCAGCATGACGCCGACCGCAACCCAGCGCCAGCGGACGAAGTCGAAGGCGTGGTAGACGGTGTCCCAGTCGGGCCCGCGCCACCACAGCACGACGAGCGCCAGCGCCAGCGAGGCAAGCACGGCGAGCCCACGGAGCCACGGGTTGCGTGCGAGCGCGACGACGGTTTTCACGCCGCGACGGCCCCGGCCTTCGTCCGCTCGTCGTCGATGACGCGCTCGTAGATGCCCTCGAGGCGCCGCGCGATGTCGGGCCAGGCGAAGTGACGCTCCGCGTGCGCGCGTGCGGCCACTCCCATCGCGACGCGTCGCGGCTCGTCGGCGAGGAGATGCTCGACGCCCTCGACGAGCGCGGCGGGATCGTTTGGGGCGATCGAGACGGCGGTCTCGGGAGTGACCACCTCCCGGTACCCGTCGATGTCCGAGGCCACGACCGGCGTCCCACAGGCGAACGCCCGCGTCAGGACCATGCCAAAGCTCTCTCCCCCGAGCGACGGGGCGAGCAGCGCCTTCGCGCGACCGAGGAGCGCGGTGAGATCGTCCTGCGCGAGGAAGCCCATGACGTCGATCCCGTCGTCCGAGACACCGAGCCGCGTCAGGAGCAGCCGTACAGCCAGCGGATCGGCACCCGCGATTGCTAGGCGGGCTCCGGTGCGCCGGTGGAGCTCCGGCCACGCGCGGAGCAGCACCTGGAGACCCTTTCGCGGCTCGTGGCGACCGACGAAGGCGACCATATGGTCGCGTCCGGCCGGAACGGCGACCTCGGGGATCAGGACACCGTTCGGGACGATCTCCCAGTGACCGCCGAGCCAGCGGTCGGCCGAGGCGCGCGCGCGTTCGGAGACGGCGATCCGCTGGTCGACGCGGTCCATCAGGAAGTGCCAGGCGGGCATCCCGAGTCGCATCCAGCCGAGGTCGCCCGACGCGTGATGGGTCGCGACGATCGGGGCGCGCGCAAGCGCGAGGACGCCGATGCAGATCGCGGGCGTCATCGGCTCGTGGAGGTGGAGGACGTCGAAGCGCTCGCGCTCGAGCACCCGCCGGAGGCGGAGAAGCGTGCGCGGGCTGAGCACGATGTTCGGCAAGGACCCGTTCGCGGGGACGATCACGGAGCGTCCCACGGGGATGACGTTGGCGGGTGGATTCCCATGGCGCCCGACCCGGGGATGGAGAGCGCGCGTGAACTGCCCCGGCGGGTCGTTGCCCATCACCAGCTTGACCTCGTGCCCGAGCGCCTCGAGCGCCGCTGCCTGGAGCTCCGCGTGCTCGACGACCGCGCCCCAGAACGACCACGAGAACGGCACCACGATGCCGATCTTCACAGCGTGAGCCTATGCGTTCGGAGCCGCGCCGGCGCTCAGTCGATTCCCGGACGTAGTCGCGTCCAGACCGCCGCGAGCGCACGCAGCTCGGCTTCGGAGAGGCGCGCCACGAACCGCTCCCGGATCCCGGCAAGGTGCGTCGGACGAGCCTCCCGGAGCTTTGCGAGGCCCTCGCCCGTGAGGCGGGCGTTGAGTCCGCGGCGATCGGCGGGGCACCGCTCGCGGACGACGAAGCCGTCGCACTCGAGCCGATCGACGAGACGGGTCACGCCACTCTGGCTGAGGAGCACGGACTCGGCCAGGTCGCCCATGCGGAGCCGGTGCTCCGGCGCTGCTTCGAGGTGCAGCAGCACCTCGTAGTGCGTGAGGGGGAGCCCGTGAGCGGTCTCGAGCTCGCGATCGAGCTCGCGGGCTAGACGGGAATGGGTCCGGAGGAGCCCGCGCCACGCGGCGAGCTCGAGGCGGCTCAGCTGATCCGACGACGTTGCGTGCATCTGCGCGAATTATACTTGCCCAGACAACGAAATTGCACGAGCAAAGTCCTCCGTTGGCACGATCGACCACCGAGCACGAGACCCACGACGAGGAAGGGGCGACAGCCATGCGGTTCGAAGGCGTACACCACGTCACCTGCATCACCGGCGACGCGCCCGGCAACGTCACCTTCTACACCGGTGTCATGGGACTTCGGCTCGTCAAGAAGACGATCAACCAGGACGACCCGACGGTCTATCACCTGTTCTACGCCGACGAGCACGGGAGCCCCGGGGCCGACATCACGTTCTTCGAGTATCCGGGCGCGAGCTCGGGTCGGGCGGGCGACGGCATGGTGCACACGATCACCTTCCGGGTCGGCTCGGAGGAGGCACTCGACTTCTGGGAGTCGCGGCTCGCGACCCACGGCGTCACGACCTCGCGCCGCGACGGCACGCTCCGGTTCGACGACCCGGAGCGGCTTGGTCTCGAGCTCGCCGTCTCCGCGACGGGCGACGCGCCGCTCGTCGCGCGTCATCCAGACATCCCGTCCGAGCTCGCGCTCCAGGGATTCGACGGCGTCCGCGCCTACGCGTCCGACCCGGAGCGCAGCCGCGCGTTGCTCGAGCAGGTGCTCGGCTTCTCTCCCCGAGGGGCGGACGCGTGGGGGGTGCGCGGCGCTGACCGGGGCGGCTCGTACGCCTACGATGCGCCGCCTGCCGATCTCGGCGTCCCTGGTGCCGGCACCGTGCACCACGTCGCCTGGGCTTCGACGATGGAGGACCACGCCGCCTGGCAGCGCCGCGTCACCGAAGCCGGCATGCGCGCCACGCCCGCGATCGACCGGTTCTGGTTCCGGTCCGTGTACTTCCGCGAGCCGAGCGGCGTGCTCTTCGAGCTCGCGACACTCGGTCCGGGATTCGCCGTGGACGAGGAGCTCGAGCACCTAGGCGAGACGCTCGTCCTGCCACCCACGTTCGAGCACCGCCGCACGGAGGTCGAGAAGATCCTGACGCCGCTACCCGACCCGAGGGCCGGATGGGCGGGCTGAGCGGCCGCCGGGACGCGCTCGCCGCTCGGCGTCGCGAGCCGGAGGGCGAGCCGCACGGCGCGCTCGTCCTCCTCCACGGGCGAGGGGCCGACGAGCACGACCTCTATCCCCTCCTCGACCTCCTCGACCCCGAGCGCCGCCTGCTCGGCGTCACACCCGGCGGGCCGCTCCACCTTCCGCCCGGCGGCCGTCACTGGTACACGCTCGGCGGCATCCCGACACCCGACCCGGCCACGTTCCTCGACACCGTGCCAAGGCTCGAGGCGTTCCTGGACGCGCTCCCGGTGCCGCTCGAGCGCGTCGTCCTGGGCGGCTTCTCGCAGGGCGCCGTCATGACCTGGGCACTCAGCCTCGGTCCCGACCGTCCACCCCCGGCGGGTGTGATCGCCATCTCGGGCTTCCTCCCGCGCGTCGAGGGCTGGCCGCTCGACCCGGGCCGACTCGCGGGGATCCCGGTTGCCGTCGCGCACGGCTCGCTCGACCCCGTGATCCCCTCCCAGTTCGGCAAGGAGGCGGCCGAGACACTCGAGTCCGCGGGCGCGGACGTCCTCCGGCTGACGGCACCGGTGCCCCACATGATCGACGGGAGCTTCCTCGAGCCGCTGCGGGAGCTCGTGGCGCGAGCGACCGCCGAGCGCGGGCCGGTGGTGGCGGACTGAGCTCGTACCAGCCTGATACATGCGGGACTGAACCGTAGACTCGGTCGCGATGCTCCCGGCCGACGTAGGGCTCGCGGAGCTCCACACGCACCTCGGAGGCTCGGTCGCCTCCGACATCATGTGGAGCCTTGCCCACGAGCAGGGGATCGCGCTACCGGTGAAGGACTTCTGGGAGTTCGACCGGCTCGTCACGGTCTCCGACCCGCGCGGCGTCGAGAGCCTCGACGAGCTCGACGCGATCTACCACTGGACGGAGCTGATCCAGTCGTCGCCACTCGCGGTCGAGCGCTCCGTGCACGCGGCGATCGGGGGCGCCTACCGGTCGCAGAGGATCACGACGCTCGAGCTGCGGTTCAACCCGATGAAGCGGAATCGCGGGGGCGAGCGCGACCTGGATCACATCATCCTCGCCGCGATCCGCGGTCTCGACCGCGCTCGGCTCGAATACCCGCAGGTCCGCGCCGGGCTGATCCTGATGATGGATCGCACGTTCGACGCACGGCAGAACGAGGTCATCGTCGAGAAGGCGCTCCACTGGTCGAGCCGCGGCGTCGTCGGCGTCGACATCGCCGGGCCGCGCCCCGGTGGGCTGCGCTACGACTACACGCAGATCGCTCCCATGGTCGAGACAGCGCGTGGAGCAGGGCTCGGGGTGACGATCCACGTCGGCGAGGAGGGCGAGACCGGAGCGGAGGAGATCGGCGAGGTCGTGGAGGTGTTGCGCCCCGACCGCATCGGTCACGGGATCCTCGCCGCCCACGACCCCGAGCTCATGGCGGTTCTGCGCGAGACCGGCGTGACGCTCGAGATCTGCCCGACGTCGAACCTGCTGACGAAGGCGTTGCGGGACGAGGCAGAGGTGCGCGAGACGGTCCGCCGGTTCGTCGAGCACGACGTCGCCTTCACGATCGCGACGGACGGGCCTGAGATGATGCGGACGCACCTGCGCGACGAGTTCGCGCTGCTCGAGCGGATCGGTGCGCTCGACGAGGAAGAGCTCGCGCGCGCGAACGCACGGGGCCACGCGGTGGCGTTCGTCAACCGTCCGGCGCCTGCAACAACCGGTGCCCGACTTCCGTCGGACAACTGACGCTCCGCGCGACTTCAGGTGTCGGACTGAAGTCCGACACCTGGGTCAGCGAGCGTCCTGCTCGCCGAGCTCGTTGTCGAGGTGGAGCCGGTCGAGGAGCTCGTCTGCCTCCTCGTCAGCCCGTTCGACGGCGTCATAGAAGCGCCCGCCCGTCGCGTCGTCGATCCGGTCCTCGGCGTCGTGCATCGCGTCGAGCGCCGCGAACTCCGCGTCGGCGATCGTCTCGTCGGCACGGCCGAAGAGCCGGCGGATCGTTTCCCGGAGCCCCATCGTTCTCCAACCTAGATGAACGCGGAGCCACGCATCGAGCAAGCCGCATGACGCGGCGCACCCTCGAGCTCTGGGTCGCGCTCGCGATCGTCTACGTCGTCTGGGGCTCGACCTACCTCGCAATCAAGCTCGCAGTGCGGACGCTGCCGCCGTTGCTCACGGCCGGAACGCGCTTCCTCGCCGCGGCGCTCTTCCTCGGCGCCGTCCTCACCCTTGCACGACGCTCGCTCCGCGTGCCTGCACGTCAGGCGCTCGCGGCGGGCGGGATCGGCGTCGCTCTTCTCGCGGGGGGCGTCGGGCTCGTGCACGTCGCCGAGACGCGGATCGACTCGGGCGTGGCGGCGATGATCGCGGGCTCGGTGCCGCTCCAGGTCGTCGTCTGGCGCATGGTCGCGGGGGAGCGCGTGGGGCGTCCGACGATGGTCGCGGCGCTCGTCGGGCTCGGCGGTCTGGCGCTCGTCGTGGGGCCGGACGGGCTCAGCGGGGGCTCCGCGGCCGTCGGTCTCCTCGTGATGCTGGTCGCCTCGATCTCGTGGTCGCGCGGATCGTTTGCGGCGAGTCGTCTATCGCTCCCCACGAACGCCTTCGTCGGTGCCGTCTACCAGATGCTGGGCGGCGGGCTCGTGTTGCTGGTGGCCGGGCTCGCGATCGGCGAGGCGACCGAGCTCGATCAAGCGGCGTTTCAGGCGGGGCCTCTCGCCGCGTGGGTCTACCTGTGCCTGGCCGGGAGCGTGATCGGCTTCAGTGCGTACGTCTGGCTGCTCGACAACGCGCCGATCTCCCAGGTTGTGACGCACCAGTACGTCAACCCGCTCGTCGCGGTGGTGCTCGGCGCGCTCGTGCTCGCCGAGCGGCCCGGCCCCGCCGCGCTCGCGGGCGCGATCCTGATCGTCGGCGCGGTCGTCGTAACGGCGCGCTACGAGGGCCGTCGCACGGACAGACCGAAGTCCGTCACCCCCGAGCCTTCTATACCTCGACCTGCGTCCGGCGCGCCGCGAGGAACTCGAGGAGATCCGAGCGCGTGAGAATGGCGACAGGGCGTCCGGCCCGCCCGACGACGACGGCCCCGCCCGAGCCCGTCAGCTCCGCGAACACCTCGTCGACCGACGCGGCGGCGTCGACCGAGGCGAGCGGGGGCTGCATCGCGACGGCGACGTCGTCGTTCAAGGAGTCGGGGTTCCGGAACACGCGGTCGAGCAGGCTCCGCTCGTGGATCGAGCCGACGATGTCGGTGAGCGCCTCGAGCGGCTCGTGCCTGACCACCGGCAGCTGCGAGATCCCGTAGCGCTGCATGAGATCGATCGCCGCGCCGACTTTCTTGTGCGCGTCGACGACGACGAGGTCGGGCATAGCCGTTCCGTCGCCGTGCCGGAACTGCGTCACCTCGGCCACCGTCGGCGCGGGTGCGCGCCGCTCCATGAAGCCGTACTGGATCATCCAGTTGTCGTCGTAGAACTTCGAGAGGTAGGAGCGGCCGCCGTCGGGGAACGTCATGAGGATCGTCGCGCCCGCCCCGAGCCGCTTCGCGACCTCGAGCGCCGCCCAGGCCGTCGTCCCGCACGAGCCGCCGGCGAGAAGGCCCTCCTCGCGCGCGAGGCGTCGCGCGGTCAGGAACGAGTCCCGGTCCGAGACGCGGATCCAGTCGTCGACGACCGAGGGGTCCATCGTCTTCGGCCATGAGTCCTTGCCGATTCCCTCGACGAGGTACGGATGCACCGGGTGCTCGTCGTCTGCCGTGAAGACCGAGCCTTCGGGATCGGCGCCGACGATCAGGACGTCCGGCTTCCGTTCCTTGAAATAGCGGCCGATCCCCGAGATCGAGCCGCCCGTGCCGACGGAGATGACGATCGCGTCGAGTTCCCCGCCCGTCTCCTCCCAGAGTTCAGGCCCCGTCGTCCGGTAGTGCGCGTCGGGGTTCGCGCCGTTCGAGTATTGATCGGGCTTGAAGCCGCCCGGGATCTCCTCTGCGAGCCTGTCCGAGACGGAGTAGTAGCTCTCCGGGGAGTCGTGCTCGACCGCTGTCGGCGTGATCACGACCTCCGCGCCGTACGCCCGGAGGGTCGAGATCTTCTCCTGACTCATCTTGTCGGGCATCACGAAGATACAGCGGTAGCCCTTGTGCGCCGCCGCGATCGCGAGCCCGACACCCGTGTTGCCCGAGGTCGGCTCGACGATCGTGCCACCCGGCCGGAGCCGCCCGTCGCGCTCGGCCGCCTCGATCATCGCCATTCCGATCCGATCCTTGTTCGAGCCGCCCGGATTCATGAACTCGAGCTTTGCGAGCAGGGTCGCGCCGGTCTCGCGCCCGAAGGAGGTCAGTCGCACGATGGGCGTCGAGCCGACGAGGTCGAGCACGGTGGGGTAGTCGCGCGTCATGCGGCGGAACTCTAGTTTCTCCGTGTCCGACTTCAGTCGGACACGTGCTCTTGCTGGGGCACACCTACGCGACCCGGCGCGCGCCGATCGGCGCGCCGGAGCGGTCGTCCAGCGCCTGGATCTCGACGGTCTGGCCGGATTGCGGCGCGTGGATCATCCTCCCGCGGCCGATGTACATCCCCACGTGGCCGAGACCGCTGAAGAAGACGAGATCGCCCGGTCGGAGCGACGCGCGGGCGACGGGGCGACCGATGTCGTAGAGCGCCGCCGCGTTGTGCGGCAGCGAGACACCGAGCCGGCCGTAGACCCAGGAGACGAGACCCGAGCAGTCGAAGCCCGCGGGTGAGGCGCCGCCGTAGCTGTACGGCACGCCGAGCTGCGTGCGCGCCAGCCTGACCGCGCGCTCGGAGACGGTCGGTGGCGCCGGTGGCGGTGGGGGCACGAATCGGACCGGGCTCTCGACGGGCCGCGCGTGCCGACCGGGCGTCGATTCCGCCTGGAGCCCGCCGGCGGGGAGGGCGAGCCAGACGGCACAAGCGATGAACGGTATGACGAGGCGACGAGGCATCGACGGGTGGAAGCGGCACGGGACGGCGTCGCAATGGGTGGAGCCGCGAGGAGCGGCGCGCCGTCGGTGTCAGCGACCGCGGGACGGTAGCAGAGCGAGAGGTCAGCGTCGCCTCGCCGGGGGACTGACCCCGGAGGGGTCTGTCCCCCGCGCTACCGGCGCTCGCGTTGGGGCCGGCGCTCGCTCGTAGCACGGGGGTCAGTCCCCCTTCGGGGACAGACCCCTTATCAGTGCCGGAAGTGGCGCCGGCCCGTGTGCACCATCGTGGCCCCGGCCGCGAGCACGGCGTCGGTCACCTCGGCGTCGCGCTTGGAGCCGCCCGGCTGGATGATCGCGCGGATCCCAGCCTCGAGGGCGAGGTGAACGCCGTCCACGAACGGGAAGAACGCATCGGAGGCCAGCACGGCCCCCTCGAGCGCGTGACCGTGCTCACGGGCCCTGTCGATCGCGAGCCGCACCGCGTCGATGCGGCTCATCTGACCGGCGCCGATACCGATCGTCTGGCCGTCGCCGGAGAGGACGATCGCATTCGAGGTGACATGCTTCGCCACTGTCCAGGCGAAGAGAAGCTCCTCCCAGAGCTTCGCGTCCGGGTCGCCGCAGACGACGTCCATCGCGTCGAGCGGGTCGCCCTCCGTGTCGCGATCCTGGACGAGCAGGCCGCCGAGGACGCGCCGGAGGTCGCGCTCGGTCGAGACGAACGCACGCCGCTCGTTGTTCGCGAGGACACGCATGGTCTCCCTGCCGGCGAACGCCGCGAGCGCGTCGTCGTCGTAGCCGGGAGCATGGAGCACCTCGATGAAATGCTCCGAGAGCACGCCGCCGAGGCCGCTCGAGACAGGGCGGTCGAGGACGACGACGCCGCCGTACGCGGAGATGGGGTCTGCGGCGCGCGCCTTCTCGTATGCCTCCTCGATCGTCGCTGCCTTCGCGACGCCGCACGGGTTGCCGTGCTTCACGATCACTGCGGCCGGGCCTTCCAGCTCGAGGAGGAGCAGCCGGCCGGCCGAGAGATCGCCGAGGTTGTTGAAGGAGAGAGGCTTGCCCTGCAGGAGCTCGACGCGCGCCAGGATGTGGGTGCGGGCGCCGCGCTGCATGTAGTAGGCCGCCTGCTGGTGGGGGTTCTCGCCATACGAGAGCTCGAGCACGCGATCGAAGACCGGGAGGTAGGTCTCCGGGAACGGCTCCTCGCGACCAAGCCACGTGGCGATCGCCGCGTCGAGCGAGGCCGTCGTCTGGAAGGCCCGCGCGGCGAGCGAGCGGCGCGTCTCCTGGGAGACCTCCCCCGATCGCAGCTCTTCGAGGACTGGCTCGTAGTCGTCCGGGCGGCAGACCGTGACCACATGGGCGTGATTCTTCGCGGCGGCGCGCAGGAGGGTGGGCCCGCCGATGTCGATCTGCTCGATCGCGTCCTCCCAGTCGACGTCGAGCCTGCCGATCGTCCGCTCGAACGGATAGAGGTTGACGCACACGAGGTCGATGGGCGCGATCCCGTGGGTCTCGAGCTGCGCGAGGTCTTCGGGAACGTCGCGCCGGGCGAGGATCCCGCCGTGCACGGCCGGGTGCAGGGTGACCACGCGGTGACCGAGCAGCTCGCCGAACCCTGTCAACTCCTCGAGAGGCGTCACCACAAGCCCGGCCTCGACGAGGGCCGCAGCGGTGCCGCCGCTCGCGACGAGCTCGACCCCATCGTCGGCGAGCGCCTGGGCGAACGGCGCGAGACCCGTCTTGTCGTACACGGAGAGGAGCGCGCGCCGTATCGTCACGCCGCGATCAGCTCCCGCACGACCTCGGGGAGGAGACGGTGCTCGACGGCCTGAACCCGTACCCGGAGGCTTGCCGCCGTGTCACCGGGGACGACCGCGACGGACTCGCGCCGGATGACTGCGCCCGTGTCGACGCCCTCGTCGACCCAGTGGACGGTCGCGGCCGTCTCCGCGACGCCCGCTGCGAGCACATCCTCGATCGGGTGCGCGCCGGGGAACTCTGGCAGGGGTGCCGAGTGCGTGTTCACGACCTGGTGGCCGAAGACCTCGAAGAACCGGGGCCGGAGCACGTGCATGTAGCCGGCGAGCACGGCGAGCTCGCAACGGCGCTCGAGGAGCCAGTGCGCGAGCGCCTCGTCGCGCTCGTCGCGGGTCGCGAAGCGCGCCGCGTCGAAGGTCCGCACGGGGATGTCGGCCGCACGGGCACGGTCGAGCGCCCGAGCGCCGGGCCTCGACGACGCGACCGCGACGATGGGCAGGCCGGCGTCGATCAACGCCTGCAGGTTCGTGCCCTTGCCGCTCACGAGGACACCGATCACGCGTCGCTCCAGTGGACACCGTCGAGACTGGCTTCGATGTGCCCGATGACGCAGTCGTCGGCTCCCACGTCCTCGCTCGAAAGCACCGCGCAGTAGCCGATCCCGAGGTTGAAGACGCGGCGCAGCTCGTCTTCGGAGACCCCCTCCTCGGCGAGCCACTCGAAGACCCGTGTCCGTTCCCAGGCGCCCGGATCGATGACTGCGCCGACGCCCTCGGGAAGCACGCGCTCGAGGTTGCCGACGATGCCGCCGCCCGTGACGTGCGCGAGCGCGCGGACGTCGGCCCGCGCGCGGAGCACGCGCACCTCGTCGAGGTAACAGCGCGTCGGCGGCAGCAGGAGCTCGGCGTCGAACGCGTCGCCGCCGACGAGCCGTCGCACGAGTGAGAATCCGTTGGCATGGAGCCCGGACGACGGGAGACCGACGACGGCGTCGCCCGCCGCAACCCGTGAGCCGTCGATCAGTCGCTCCCGGGCGACGACCCCCACGACCGTGCCGCAGAAGTCGAGCTCCTCGTCCCGGTAGATCCCGGGGAGCTCCGCGGTCTCGCCACCGAGGATCGCGCACCCGGCGGCGCGGCACACCTCGGCAGCCCCCTCGACGAGCTCGGCGACCTGCTCCGGCTCGATCGCGCTCGCGGCGACGTAGTCGAGGAAGAAGAGCGGCTCCGCACCGGTCGTGAGGACGTCGTTGATCCCATGCGCGGCGAGGTCGGCGCCGCACCACCGCAGCTTGCCGGCGCGACGCGCGAGCACGAGCTTCGACCCGACCGAGTCCGTCGAGGCCGCGAGCAGGCGCTCGTCGTCGATCCGGAAAAGACCGGCGAACGCGCCGAACGCGCCCTCGACGCCCGCCGTGCGCGTCGTCTCCACGGCGCCGCGGAGACGCTCCACGACCGCGCCGGCAGTGACGAGCGAGACACCCGCGTCGGCGTAGGTCGGCGCACGCTGCGGCACCGTGCGAGCCTAGTCGACGACCCGGCGCTGATGCCCGGCGATAGCATCACCCGGATGGGTGAGATCCCGACGGCATTTCTCGAAAGGCACCTCACGACGTTCAACGAGGCGGTCGCGACCGGCGACTTCGGCCCGCTCGTCGAGCTCTTCGCACCTGACGCGAGGCTCGCGTTCGCGGGGCTCCCGATCGGGCCGTTCGACGGACGAGCGGCGATCGCGGCCGCCTACGAGGCCCAGCCGCCCACCGACACGATGACCATCCTCGAGCGCGAGGCCGACGAGGACGGGACGATCGTGCAGCAGTTCTCGTGGTCGGCCGACGACGGCGAGCGCTCCGGCGAGATGCGCCTCCGCGTGACCGGCGAGCAGATCGAGCAGCTCGTCGTCTCGTTCGACTGAGGGAAGCTCAGGCCGGGGTCTTCTCGAACCGGAGCTTGGCGAGGTTGGCCGCATTTGGGATGCGGGTCGGGTACGTGCGCGTAAAGCAGCCACGGCAGACCGAGCCGTCGGGCATCCGGGTCGCCGACTGCATCCCGTCCACCGAGAGGTGGTGCAACGACGTCGCGCCGATGTGCTCGCGCATTTCCTCGTTCGAGCGATGAGCCGCGGCGAGCTCGTCCTCCTCGGCCATGTCGATGCCGTAAAAGCACGGCGACACGATCGGGGGGGACGAGATGCGGACGTGCACCTCGGCCGCACCCGCGCCGAACAGCATCTGGACGAGAGCGCGCGTCGTGTTTCCCCGCACGATCGTGTCATCGACGACCACGAGCCGTCTGCCGGCGAGCTCGGCGAGTGGGTTGAACTTGAGCCTGATCCCCTGGCGGCGGAGTTCGTCGTCGGGCTGGATGAACGTCCGCCCGATGTAGCGATTCTTGATCAGACCCTCCTCGTACGGGATCCCCGAGCGCTTTGCGAAGCCGATTGCGGCGGGCGTGCCGGAGTCGGGGATCGACATCACGAGGTCGGCGTCGGCCGGCGCTTCCTCGGCGAGACGCTCGCCCATTCGCACCCGGGCAGCATGCACCTCGGTGCCGCCGAGCCGCGAATCCGGTCGGGCAAAGTAGACCTGCTCGAAGATGCAGAGCGCGCTGCGCCTCTCCGGCACGGCGGTGGCGGAATGCAGCCCGGTCTCGTCGATCCAGACCACTTCCCCCGGGCGCACGTCGCGGACGGGGTCTGCGCCGACGATGTCGAGCGCACACGTCTCGGACGCGATCACCCAGTCCTCGCCGATGCGACCGAGCGTCAGCGGCCGAATCCCGTGCGGATCGCGGAAAGCGACGAGCACACCGTCCGCTATCGCGACGATCGAGTAGGCACCCTCGAGGCAGCGCATCGCACGCGCGACCGCGTCTGCGACTGGGGCCGGATCGCGCGCGACGAGCGCCGCGATCACCTCCGTGTCGGAGGTCGACGCGAGCCGGACGCCGTCGGCGAGCAGCTCGTCTCGAGCTGCAGCGGGGTCGACGAGGTTGCCGTTATGAGCAAGCGCGACGGTGCGCGCGCGACCGTGGTGCACGAGCGGCTGCGCGTTCGACCAATGCACACCACCGGTCGTCGAGTAACGCGTGTGCCCGATCGCGACCTCGCCGGGGAGAGCCGCGAGCTTCTCCTCGTCGAAGACCTGTGGAACGAGGCCCATGTCGCGCACTGCAGTGACGTGGCCCGATTCGGCGACTGCGATCCCGGCTGACTCCTGTCCGCGGTGCTGGAGGGCGAAGAGGCCGAAGTACGTGAGACGTGCGACGTCGCGGTCGCGCGAGTACACGCCGAACACGCCGCACATCAGGCGAGCACCGCGTAGGCCCGGCCGAGCTCTGCGAGCGGGATGCCGAGGAGCTCGCTGCCGCCGACGGTGCCGATCGGCCGAACCTCCACGCCTGCTCCGGCCGGATCGACCTCGATGTCGCTCGGCGGAACCGCGACCACGACCTGGCCGCCGACCTCACCGAAGAGCGCGAGCGGATCGTCGTCGAGCTCGAGTCGCGCGCCGCAATCGCTCCAGAGCGCCGCCTCGGCCAGAGCGACCGCCAGCCCGCCCTCGGCCACATCGTGCACGAGCGAGGCGTATCTGCCGGCACGTGTCGCATAGCGGACGAGCTCGACCTCGGATGCGAGATCGAGACCCGGTGTACCGCCGAGCGTGCTCCAGCGCGCCTGCGCCTCCGAGCCCGCGAAGGTGAGCGGCGACCGCGACCGGACGAGGAGGATGGCATCGCCCTCCTGCCAACCGCGCGGGACGCGTCGCACGTCGGGCACAAGCCCCACGCAACCGACGACCGGGGTCGGATGGATCGAGCGGCCGTTCGTGTCGTTGTAGAGCGAGACGTTGCCGGAGCAGACGGGGACGTCGAGCGCCTCGCAGGCGAGCGCCATGCCCTCGATCGTCTCGACGAGCTCCCAGCCGACCTCCGGCTTCTCGGGGTTACCGAAGTTCAGGCAGTCGGTGAAGCCGAGCGGGTCACCACCGACGCACGCGACGTTTCGCGCCGCCTCGAGGATTGCCAGCTGACCCGCGACCCGCGGATCGAGCGCCCCGAGCCGGCTCTGTCCGTCGAGCGTCAGCGCGAGACCGCGCCAGGCGGGGCGCAGCCGCAGCACGGCGGCGTCGAGACCGGGTCTGCGAGCCGTGCGCGACTGGACGAGCTGGTCGTAGCGTCGCGTGACGAACGACCGGGAGCAGAGCGCGGGCGACCCGAGGAGCTCGAGCAGCGCCTCGCCGGCCGGAGGCACGTCGGTCGGCGACGCGGCCGACGGGGACCGCGGCTCCTGCTCGAGCCGGTAGCGCGGGCACTCGTCGGTGAGCAGACGGGCCGCGACCGCGCCGACCTCGTCGCCGTCCCAGAACGCGCGCAGGAGACCCGTCGACGTGACCTCGCCGATCACCGCTCGCCGCAGCCCCCACCGGTCGACGACCTCCTCGACCTTGCCGAGGCGCTCGGGCGCGACGATCGCGACCATCCGCTCTTGCGACTCGGAGATCATCACCTCCCATGGCTCCATCCCGTCCTCGCGCTGCGGCACACGATCGAGGTGGACATCGATCCCGTATTCGGCCGCCATCTCCGAGAGCGACGACGCGAGCCCGGCGGCGCCGCAGTCCTGGAGCGAGAGGACGAGGCCACGCTCCACGAGCTCGACCGACACCTCGATGAGGCGCTTGCCGGTGAACGGGTCGCCGATCTGCACCGAGGGCCGCTTCTCGGCGTCGCCCTCGCCGAGCTCGGAGCTCGCGAGTACCGAGGCGCCGCCGATCCCGTCGCGACCCGTCGTCGCGCCGTAGAGGACGACGAGCGCGCCCGCCTGCGTCGCCTTCGCGCTCATCTGCCGGTCGGTGGGTAGGAGTCCCACGCACATCGCGTTGACGAGGCAGTTCGAGGCATAGGTCTCGTCCAAGACGACCTCCCCGCCGACGTTGGGGACGCCCACGCAGTTGCCATAATGGCCAACACCACCGACCGCCCGCGAGAAATGGTCGTCAGGCGCTCCGAAGCGGAGCCCGTCGAGCAGGGCGACCGGCCGCGCACCCATCGCCGCGATGTCGCGAAGGATCCCCCCGACACCTGTCGCCGCACCCTGGAACGGCTCGACCGCCGAAGGATGGTTGTGGCTCTCGACCTTGAAGGCGACCGCGAGCCCGTCGCCGAGATCGAGCACCCCGGCGTTCTCCCCCGGCCCCTGGAGCACGCGCTCGCCGTCACTCGGCAATCGTCGCAGGGCGAGAGCGGAGTGCTTGTAGCCGCAGTGCTCCGACCAGAGCAGCGAGAAGAGGGCGAGCTCGAAGTGGTTCGGCTCGCGCTCGAGCAGCGTCAGGATTCGGTCGAGCTCCCCGTCCGTGAGGCCGAGCTGGCGGTGGACCGGCTGTTCCGCGACGGCGCTCAGATAGTGCATCCTAGTCGTGTGTCCGGTCGGGCAGCTCGCTTCGCGAGCTGCCTAGGCAGTTTGCGAAGCAAACTGCCCAAGTGGCCCGCCGCGATGCCCTCCTCCTGCTCTGCCTCTCGGCGATCTGGGGCTCCTCGTTCCTCTTCATCAAGCTCGGTGTCGACGCGCTCGAGCCGTCGGTCGTCGTGCTCGGACGGACGGCCGTCGGTGTCGCGATCCTCGTTCCCCTCCTCGTCGGTCGCGGCGGGCTCACGCCACTTCGCGGCTCATGGCGGCCGCTCGTCGTGCTCGGGTTGGTGAACAACGTCCTGCCGTTCTGGTTGCTCGCGTTCGCCGAGACGCGCATCGACTCCGGGCTGACTGCGGTGATCCAGGCGGCGGCGCCGATCTTCACGGTGCTGCTCGCCGCACGGCTCGATCCGGAGCAGGCGGTGCGCGGGCTCCGGCTCGCCGGGATCGTGACCGGCTTCGTCGGTGTCGCGCTGCTCGTCGGGGTGCAACGCGGCTCCGAGGTGCTTGGCGCGGTCGCCGTGCTCGGGACGGCGCTCTGCTACGCCGTCTCCGTCCTCTACGCCGGGCGCACGGTGAGAAGGCTCCCCCCGCTCCAGGTCTCGATCGGCCAGCTCGCGAGCGCGGCGGTGCTGATCGCCCCGT
>JACDBY010000459.1 GCA_013694685.1 Actinomycetota bacterium | reverse complement strand
GGACGAGCGAGATCCAGCGCATCGTGATCGCCCGTGACCTGCTGCGCGATGCGGCAGAGCGCCTCGCAGCCCCAGGGTCTGTTCCGGGGTCTGTCCCGGGGTCTGTCCCCGTAGGGGACTGACCCCTGTGCGACGGGCGTAGGTCTGTCGTAGGCGTTTGCGTGTTGCGCGGGGGACAGGCCGCTGCGGGGCCAGTCCCCGGAGTCAAGACTGGCGCTGCGCCTCGATCGTACGGGCGACAAGATCTCGATAGATCTCGATAGACCTCGTCGGCTTCGTCTGCCGCCGCGCCCAGATATGAATGCAACCGGTCGACTTGATGCCAGCGAGGCGGTTCGGTGAGGCCCACGTTTGCCCGGTAGGAGCTCCATGGCCAGGTGGCCGGATCGTCGCAGATGCCTGCCGCGACAGGATTGGCGTCGATGTAGGCAGCGGCCTGCACGAGGTGGTCGTTGGTCACCACCGGCCGGCTGTGGAATCGGTCGCGCCACAGTGGGCCTGCCAGATCTTCGCCGATTCAGCCGTTGGGCATGGCGCCCTTGTAGCCGTCGCATGCCGAGCCCGAGATTCGCGTGCTCGGTTCGGAGGAGCAGGTGGTAGTGGGTCGCCATCAGGCAGTAGGCGAGGACGCTCCACTCGAGCGACTCCGCGGTCTCCCCGAGGAGCGACAGGAAGCCCCGCATCGACAGCTCGTCGGGGAACGCATCGACCACGGATGCGAGTGACCCGTGACGTGCTGGATCATCCCCGCGCCCTCGATTCGTGCAGAACGAGGCATCGAGTCAGGATCGCGCGAGTGCTCGCGGCGCGCCAGTGGCCTTTCGCGCCATGTCCCCGGGGACTTTGCGGTCTGCCCGGGGTCTGTCCCCGCAGGGGCCTGACCCCTGTGCGTCAGGCGTTTGACCTGGGTCGGAGTTGGCGGGTAGCGCGGGGGACAGGCCGCTGCGGGGCCAGTCCCCGGGATGCGCCAAGGCGTCTGATCTGGGTCGGTGTTGGCGGGTAGCGCGGGGGACAGGCCGCTGCGGGGCCAGTCCCCGGGATGCGTCAAGCCGTGTGATCTGGGTCGGCGTGGCGTAGCGCGAGGACGCGCTGCGGGCCAATCGGAGGACTGACCCGTCCCCTAAGCTCAGACCATGCCGCGCGCCCAGGACGAGCCGGTTCGCCTGACGCGGATCTATACCCGGGCCGGGGATACGGGCATGACCTCGCTCGGAGACGGCTCGCGCGTCTCGAAGCTCGACCCGCGGATCGTCGCCTTCGGTGCGGTCGACGAGCTGAACTCCGCGCTCGGCGCCGTTCTCGCAGGTGACGTGCCCACGGAGCTGCGATCCGTGCTCGAGCGGGTACAGAACGAGCTCTTCGATCTCGGTGCGGATCTCTCGGTGCCGGGCGA
Source organism: Actinomycetota bacterium (assembly GCA_013694685.1). Taxonomy (GTDB): domain Bacteria; phylum Actinomycetota; class Thermoleophilia; order Gaiellales; family Gaiellaceae; genus Gaiella. The sequence goes on along the minus strand of JACDBY010000459.1, from coordinate 3,321 downwards.
GATCGAGGATCGGCTGCGGATCGGGCAGCCTCTCGTCGATCGGCTGGAGGCAGACTGCGACCGCTTCAACGCCGATCTGCCGGAGCTCCGGAGCTTCGTGCTGCCGGGTGGGACGATCGCGTCCGCAGGGCTTCACGTCGCGCGTACGATCTGTCGCCGGGCAGAGCGGGAAACGATCAGCGCCGCCGAGACGCACAAGCTCGGGTCACTCGTCGTGCCCTATCTGAACCGACTCTCGGATCTTCTGTTCATACTCGCGCGCGCGGCCAATGCTTCTGCCGGGGAGGACGAGCCGCTCTGGAAGCCGGGCGGGACACGCGCGCCGTAGGCCGGGTTCGTTCGGCCCTATCCGGCAAGCGCAACGGCCGGCCAGCTCGTGGTGAGCCAGTCCGACAGGTCGTCGGCTGACATCGGATGACCGAAGAAGAAGCCCTGCGCCAGGTCGAAGCCGAGATCGGAGGCGGCATCCCAGGCGTGCCGGCTTTCGACTCCTTCGGCGACCGTCTCGAGACCGAGCCTCCGCGCGAGCTCGACGAGCGAGCGGGCGATCGCATCGGACCGCTCGCCGCCGCGACCGAGGTCGTGCAGGAACATGGCGTCGATCTTCACCTGGTCGAGCGGAAGCACCCGGATCGCCGCCACCGACGATGCCCGGCCGAGATCGTCGAGGGAGAGCTTGACGCCGAGCGCGCGCAACCGCTGGACGACCGGTTCGTCGAGCTCCGAGCCGGCTCCAGGACCTGAAGGCACGATCTCCAGCGTGAGACGCTCGGCCGCGATGGACGAGCGCTCGAGCAGCGTCTCCAGACCGCCGACGAGACTCGCGTCGTCGAGCATGCGGTAGGGGACGTTGACGGCTGCGGTCAACGGATGTCCCTCTGCGTCCCAGATGGTCAATCGTCGGAGCGCATCGGCTGCGACCGCGAGGGTCAGAGTGCGGACGACCGGCGTGTGCTCGAGATGCGGGAGGAACTCCGATGGCGCCACGAGGCGGTCGGAGCGGAGCCGGCGTACCAGTGCCTCGACACCGTGAACGGCGCCGGTACGCATCTGCACGATCGGCTGGTAGTGCACGACGATCTCGTCGCGCTCGAGGGCAGCCTCTAGATCGCGGACGATGCCCCCGTCGAGCGCCGGTCGTCGCACGACCGACTCGTCGCTCGTGTCGCGCTTCGTCGCGTACATCCTCCCGTCCGCTTGCGCGATCAGGTCTTCCCCGCTGTGCGCGTCCTGCGGATAGATGGCCCACCCGATCGACGCGTCGATCTCGACGAGGCCTCCGTCGAAACGGTAGGGACGGCGCAGGGCCGTGCGCAGCCGACCGACGAGGGCGGAAGCTTCCTCATCCGTGCCCGTACCCACGGAGAGCACGACGAACTCGTCTCCCCCGACGCGCGCCACGGTGTCGATCCCACGCAAGACCCCCTGAAACCTCCTCGAGATCGTGCGAAGCACCACGTTGCCTGCCTCGTGGCCGCGGACGTCGTTCACGGACTTGAACCCGTCGAGATCGACGACGAACAGCGCGAACGGCTCACCGCTCCGCTGCGAGCGCGCCAGCGCCTGCTCGATCCGGTCGTCGAGGAGGGCGCGGTTGGGAAGGCCGGTCAGCGGATCGCGGAGCGCCCGGCTTTGCGCCGCCGCGGCGCGGCTTACGAGGACATTGGCAATGCTGGCGCCCAGAAAGGAGAGACAGGCGACGATGATCGCCGCTGCGACCGGTCGGTCGTCCTGAACGAGCTGGGTCGCCGTCACGGCGCCGATCGCGACCACGATCGCCGTGGCGCTCGGCCAGGCGAGCGAACGGCGCGCAGCTTTCCAGGTAAAGGATTCGAGCACTGTCGATTTGGTGCGCCCCTGACGCCAGGGAGCGGGCGCAGACTCCACTTGTCTGATCCTCGTCAACGTGTCCGTTTCGGCCCGTACCCGTTTGGGGGATTCGGACACCCGTTCGAGGGAGAGGATGTGCGCCCGACGCACGGAATCCCGCCCGGGTGAGGCTTCGTCTCGTTGCAGTCGTGGTGGGGGTTGCGTTGACGGTGGCCTCGATCGCGGTGTTCGGCCTGTCTGTCGAGGGCCTCTTGGCCGTGGCGGGCTGTGGAATCGTCGTCGTGCTGACCGTCATCGATCTGGAGCGGCGGATCGTCCCCAATCGGATCGTGCTGCCTGCCCTCGCGGTCGCGCTCGTCGTCCAGACCATCCGCGAGCCGAGCGTGGAGTGGGGCCTTTCGGCGCTCGCCGCCGGCGGTTTCTTCTTCGCGCTCGCTGCGATCTACCCGGCCGGACTGGGGATGGGCGACGTAAAGCTCGCGGCCTTCATGGGAGCCTGGCTCGGTCGCGACGTTGGCGTCGCGCTCTTCGTCGGCTCCCTCCTCGGTGCCGTGGTCGCCGTCGTGATCCTCGTGACGAGAGGCGTGAGCGGCAGAAAGACGTCCCTGCCTTACGTTCCGGCGCTCGCGACGGGCGCGGTAGCCGCCCTGTTCTTCGGTGAGGCCCTGCTCGACGCCTGGCTCGGCTGAGCCGAATCCTGCGGCTTGATCCCCGCGCTCGAGGTTCTCGTGTGTCCGACTTCAGTCGGACACGTGCTCTTCCGCCGAGAGCCGCTCCAGCACGGCGCACGGCCGTCGATCGGCGGGGAACGGCGATCTCATGATGCGCACGCAGCGGTGGGCGGTGCCGTTTGCCTCGACGATCCCACCGATCGCAGGAGCCGGCCCTTCGACGTCCTCGACGCGGTAGCCGCTGTCGGTCAGCAACACGACGTGAGCGGTGACCTCGTGCGACTCCTCGTGCGGGGCCAGGGCGCCCCCGAGCTCCTGGAGCTGCCGCGCGAGCGTCGCGAGCTCGTCGGCGCGCCGCTCGAGCTCCGATTCCCTGTGCTCGATCGTGTCGGCTCGTCGCTCGAGGGCCGCGCGCCGGAGCTCGACGGCACCGAGCTCAAGCCGGCGCTCCTCGGCGGCAGCCTCGGCCGTCGCGAGGCTCCTGTCGCGCCGATCCAACGTCTCCTCGCGCTGTGCAAGCTCGTGCTGGAACCGGTCGAGCTCGAGCGAGCCCTCGCGCAGGAGGTGTTCAACACCCGCTTCCAGCTCGCTCACCGCTCGCTCGCGCGTCTCGTGATCGAGGACGGCCGCCTGCAGCTGGGCCAGCCGCCCCTCGAGCTGGCGCCCGTGCTCGGCGGCCAGCTCCGAGACGGCCTCCCTGGCCTCCGAGGGGAGAAAGAGCGCGCGTAGCCGCTTGCGACCCGCCTCGTCGGGCGCGCGGCGGCCCGGCCATTGCTCCCAGCCTCGATCCGATCGTGCCTCCCGCTGCATCCCACTCCTC
>JACDBY010000434.1 GCA_013694685.1 Actinomycetota bacterium | reverse complement strand
GGGAGAGGAAGAGCCCCCCGCGAATTAAGTGCGTATCGGCCGCATCCGCCGCGCCGTACCTATAGCTAACCGTGATTGGCCCGGCGGGCAACGTGCCGGACGCGCCGGAGGAAGGAGGATGCGCTGCCTCTTCGGGCGTCATCCCGCGCGTCGCCATGGTCGTCGTCCCGCCGGTCTCGTCGAGCACGACCATCGCAGCGTCGAAGCCGGGCACCTCGAGCGCGGCGTCGAGCACGCGATCGAGGAGCTCCTCGTACTCGACCGAGCTGCCGAGGTCGCTCAAGAAACGGTTGCGCTTGCTCTCGCGCTCCGCGCGCTCGAGCGCGTCGGAGAGGTCACGGCCGAGGTCGTCCATGCGCGTGCGCATCTCGTCGACGGCCTGGACGAGCCGGTCGTCGCGCGCACCACCGTCCGACCGACGGCGCGTGGCGACGAGCGCAGCGAGACCGAGCCCCAGAAGAGCCGTCGCTGCCAGGATCGTGCCGATGATCACTCCGCTAGAGATCGCTCCCCCAAACCCTTCCCCGCACGCACTGTAATCGGGGTTGGGCGGTTCGGCTATCCCCGCGGCGAGTCTCCTGCCGGCGCCAGCCCTCCCGGCGGCGTCTATCGGTCGCGGACCTCGGGCGGCGCCGTCGAGCTCTGGAAGAGCTGCTCGACGAAGAATCGGGCCGCAGGCTCGAGCCGATCACCGTAGACGTCGGCCGCCAGAGAGAGCACCTCCACGGGTGACGAGAGCCTCAGCTCTGCAGCGAGAAGCCGCACGTCGTCCTCGTCCTCTCCCGTGCGGTGGGAGAGAACCTTCATCGCCAGCAGGATGCGCGGTGACGCGCTCGCGACGCGCAACCCCGGTACCTCGAGAACGACGGCGCTGCCCGCATCGGGCCCGGCCACGAACCCCTTGACGGCGTCGTTGAGCCAGCCGGCGGGCAGATCGCGCGCCGCGGCGACGCGCGCTGCAGCGTCGTAGATCGCCCGCTTCGGCTCGAACACCGCGTCGACATCGCGGGTCGAGCGCCGCTCGTCGAAGAGGAGTGCGATTGCGGCGCCGCCGACGACGTACATCTCTCCCGTGAGTCCGTCCTCGTCGAGAAGGCGTCCGACCTCTTTCAAGTGATCGAGGATCTCGTCCCGGCGCATCAGACCCTCGCGAGCGATCGCGCGGGCCAGAGGACGCCACGCCGCTTGAGGGCGACAGGAGTCTGCGCGAGCGCGACGGCGCGAAAGCCCGACTCGCGGCTCACGAACCACAGGCGATCCAGGAACCGTTCGGGCTCGAGCGTCCAGAACGGCGCGCGGGTATCGAGACGCGTGGCGAGATGCTCCGCGAGCGCCCCCAACAGGGCTTCCCCCCGTGCATCGCCCGTCGGCACCGGGCGCTCGGCGATCGCGGCGAGAATCTCGAGCGCTGAGAGCCGCGGCACCTGATCGAGGAACTCCCGGCTAGCTACGAGCGGATCCTCACCGGCCGCGATGCGAGCGCCCGCGTCCGCGAGCGTCGAGACCTTGCCGGGGAATGGGACGACGGCGTCGTCCACAGGGACATACTCACCGCACCGGATCTCGTCGATCAGACCCATGCGCTGAGAGTATTCCTGCTCCTGACGGCTCGGCACGCGCGAGGGCAACCCGGGCCACCGGTTCACTGCCGTTGGATCCTCCGACTCGGTGGACAGGTGGACGTCAGGCAGCGCTCTCCCGCGTGACAGGCGCTCGGCGTTTCGGCTACCATTGCCCGTCCCGACGGCGGGACGTCGTTCCTGCCGTTCTCTGTCTGTGCCAGCGAAGCTTCGACCATCGAATAGGAGTCGCGTGCCCACCGTCAACCAGCTCGTCCGCAAGGGTCGCAAGGATCCGAAGACGAAGATGAAGACACCTGCGCTGCGCGGCGCGCCGCAGAAGCGCGGCGTCTGCACGCGTGTGTACACGACGACGCCGAAGAAGCCGAACTCCGCGCTGCGGAAGGTCGCGCGCGTGAAGCTGACGAACCAGATGGAGGTCGGTGCCTACATCCCCGGCGAGGGGCACAACCTGCAGGAGCACTCGGTCGTCCTCATCCGCGGCGGCCGCGTCAAGGACCTGCCGGGCTTCCGCTACAAGGTGATCCGCGGCGGGCTCGACACCTCGGGTGTCTCCGACCGCCGCCAGGGCCGCTCCAAGTACGGCGCCAAGAAGGGCAGCAACTAGTTGTGGCTCCCCAGGCAACAGTTAGGGCGCCTCTGACGCGAACCCGGCACCGGGGGAGCCACTGATGCCCCGCCGCGCCGAGATCCAGCCGCGCGCCGTCGAGCCCGATCCCGTCCACGGGTCGGTCCTCGTCACGCAGCTCGTGAACCGGCTCATGTCCGCCGGCAAGAAGTCGATCGCCGAGCGGGTCGTATACGACGCGTTGACTCAGGTCTCGGACAAGACCGGCAAGACTCCGCTCGAGGCGCTCGAAGCGGCGGTCAAGTCGGTGACGCCGGTGCTCGAGGTTCGGTCGCGCCGCGTCGGCGGCGCGAACTACCAGGTGCCCGTCGAGGTGCCGTCGCGCCGCGGCCGCACGCTTGCGATCCGCTACCTCGTCACCTTCGCGCGCGACAGGCGCGAGAAGGGGATGGAGGCGAAGCTCGCGGGCGAGCTCGCCGACGCGATCGACGGCCAGGGCGGCGCGTTCAAGCGCAAGGACGACATGTACCGGATGGCGCAGGCGAACAAGGCCTTCGCGCACTACCGCTGGTAGAGACGAGCAGATGATGAGCAGCACAGCCACCCAGACAGCGCTCGACCGTGTCCGCAACATCGGGATCATGGCCCACATCGACGCGGGCAAGACCACGACGACCGAGCGGATCCTCTACTACACCGGGCGCACGCACAAGCTCGGCGAGGTGCACGAGGGCGCCGCGACCATGGACTGGATGGCGCAGGAGCAGGAGCGCGGGATCACGATCACGTCGGCCGCCACGACGGCGTTCTGGCGCGATCATCGCGTCAACATCATCGATACTCCCGGGCACGTGGACTTCACTGTCGAGGTAGAGCGCTCCCTGCGCGTCCTCGACGGCGCGGTCGCCGTGTTCGACTCGGTGGCCGGCGTCCAGCCGCAGTCCGAGACGGTCTGGCGCCAGGCCGACCGGTACGGCGTGCCGAGGATCGCCTTCATCAACAAGATGGATCGCACGGGTGCGGACTTCGTCGCGGCGGTCGAGTCGATGCGCGACCGCCTCGGCGCGAATCCGGTGCCCGTCCAGATCCCGATCGGCGAGGAGGACAAGCACGTAGGGGTCGTCGACCTCGTCGAGATGCGCGCGATCGTCTACGAGGACGAGCTCGGCGAGACCTTCACGGTGGGCGAGATCCCGGCCGAGCTCGCGACCGCCGCGCAGGAGGCGCATCACGCGCTGATCGACGCGATCGCCGAGCACGACGACGAGCTCATGGAAGCCTTCCTCGAGGACGAGTCGTTGGTGACCCCCGAGATGATCCGGCGCGCGCTTCGCGCGGGGACGCTCGCCGACGCGATCGTGCCGGTGCTGCTGGGCTCCGCCTTCAAGAACAAGGGCATCCAGCCGTTGCTCGACGCGGTCGTGGATTACCTGCCGAGCCCGCTCGACGTCCCGGACGTGCAGGGCACCGACCCGAAGACCTCGGACGAGATCACGCGGGCGGCCTCGGAGGACGCCGCCTTCTCGGCGCTCGTCTTCAAGGTGATGTCGGATCCGTTCGTCGGCAAGCTCACGTACTTCCGCGTCTACTCCGGCCGCGTCAAGGCCGGCGACCGCGTGCTCAACACGACGAACGGCAGGACCGAGCGGATCGGCCGCATCCTGCAGATGCACGCAAATCACCGTGAGGAGCGCGAGGAGATCGGCGCGGGGGAGATCGCCGCCGCCGTCGGACTGAAGCAGTCGACGACGGGCGACACGCTCGCGCTCGAGAGCGCTCCGATCGTGCTCGAGTCGATGACCTTCCCGGATCCGGTGATCTCGGTCGCGATCGAGCCGAAGACGAAGGGCGACCAGGAGAAGCTCGGTCAGGGCCTGCAGCGCCTCGCCGAGGAGGATCCGACGTTCCGCGTCTCCTCCGACGAGGAGACCGGGCAGACGCTGATCGCCGGGATGGGCGAGCTGCACCTCGAGATCATCGTCGACCGGCTGATGCGCGAGTTCAAGGTCGACGCAAACGTCGGTCGCCCCCAGGTCGCGTATCGCGAGACGGCGGGTCAGGCGGCGGAGAAGGTTCAGGCCAGGTTCGTCCGACAGACGGGCGGTTCGGGTCAGTACGGCGACGTCACGATCAATCTCATTCCGCAGGCGCCGGGCGATGGCTACGAGTTCGAGGACAAGATCGTGGGCGGGAAGATCCCGCGCGAGTACATCAAGCCCGTCAACGACGGCATCCAGGAGGCGCTCGGCGCCGGGGTGCTCGCGGGCTACCCGGTCGTCGACGTCAAGGTGCAGCTCATCGACGGCTCGTACCACGATGTCGACTCGAGCGAGCGCGC
>JACDBY010000431.1 GCA_013694685.1 Actinomycetota bacterium | reverse complement strand
GCGCGCTCGGCCCGTCGGAAGTCGGGGTGCTCGCGATGCTCGTCCTGACGACCGGTGGGCTCGCGCTCCTCGCGCCGCGCTGGCTCCTCGTCGCGATCCCCGCCGTCGCGCTCAACCTCTTCTCGGCTTACGACCTGCAGCACACGATCGCCTACCACTACTGGATCGCCGCGGCGGCGGCGGTCGCGGTCGCCGGAGCCGTCGGCGCGGGTCGCGTTGCCGCCACGAGCCGGACTACGTTCCTCAGGATCGCGGGCGGCGCAGGCGTCTTCCTGACCGTGCTCTCGCTCCAGTGGGTGAGTGCGATCGTCGAGCAGATCCGCTTCGAGTGGCCACATCGCGACGACCGTCAGGCGGTGCTCGACAGGATCCCGGCGGACGCGAGAGTCGCTGCGCCGATGCAGGCTCTGTCGCATCTCGCGGAGCGCGAGCACCTCTACGTCGTCCCGGAGCCGCTGATTCCGGTGCGCGTCGGGACGGAGTGGACGTCCGCCGATCGCGCTCGGGCGACGCGGGAGCTCGACTACATCGTCTTCGACCCGAGACTCAAGTTCTGGGGCTCGCCGACACCGGCCGAGATCGAGCGGGAGATCGAGCGGCGTGGCTTCGTCGAGCTCTTGGCCCGCGGTGAGATGCGGCTCTTCGGCCAGGCGCCGGAAGGCGGCCCATGAGCCAGACCGCGATCGCGCTCATCGGCGCGCGTGGGGGCTCCCAGCGCGTCCCCGGCAAGAACGTGCGCCTCCTCGCGGGTCATCCGCTCCTCGCTTACGCGATCGAGACCGCCCGCCGAGCCGAGGTCTTCCAGCGCATTGTTGTCTCTACAGACAACGAGACGATCGCGAAGGTGGCGCGGTGGTACGGCGCCGAGGTGCCGTTCCTGCGACCCGCCGAGCTGGCCACGTCGACGTCACCCGACATCGAGTGGATCGCATGGACGCTCCCGCAGCTCGACGAGCGCTACGACCTCTTCGCGATCGTCCGGGCGACCAACCCCTTTCGGGGGCCTGACGCGATCCGCCGGGGGCTCGTCCAGCTCCTCGCGACGCCCGAGGCCGACTCGATCCGCGCGGTCGAGCGGGTCAAGCAGCACCCGGGGAAGATGTGGATCCTCGACGAGGCGGGAAAGCTGATGCGACCGCTCCTCGACCAGTCGCACCTCGACGTCGCCTGGCACGCGGGCCAGTACCAGGCGCTACCGCCGGTGCACGTCCAGAACAGCTCCCTCGAGCTCGCCTGGACGCGCGTCGTCGAGGAGACCGGCACACGCGAAGGCCGGGTGCTCGCTCCCTTTCTCACCGAAGGGTTCGAGGGACTCAACATCGACGACGAGGACGACTTCGCGCGGGCGGAGGAGCTCGTCGCCTCGGGGCGGGTGCTGCTGCCGATTGTCGAGCGCGAGCCATATCCTGGCTGAGATGGCCAAGCTCGCCTCGCTCGAGACGCTCTCCTGCGACGCCGGCTGGCGGCCGTGGCTCTTCGTCAAGGCCCAGACCGACGACGGGCTCGTCGGCTGGTCGGAGGTGACGGACTCGCACGGATCGCCGACAGGTCTCGCGGGAGTCGTCGCGGACCTCGCCCCGCTCGTCGTGGGACGCGACCCGATGGCGGTCGAGGCGATCCACTGGGAGCTCTACCGCCGCACGCGCCAGAGCCCGGGGTCGATCGTGCAGAAGGCGATCGGCGGCATCGAGAACGCGCTCCTCGACCTCAAGGGGAAGGCGCTCGGCGTCTCGGTCGCGGAGCTCTTCGGCGGCCCGACGCGGGAGACGATCCCGCTCTACTGGTCGCACTGCGGCACGACGCGGGCCCGCGCGTGGGAGGTGACCGGAACTCCGAAGCTCGACTCGTACGACGCGGTCAGCGCTCTGGGGCGTGAGGTGGTGGAACGTGGCTACGGCGCCTTCAAGACCAACATCGTCGTGCCGGGGGACGAGCCGCGCGTCCTGATGCCCGGCTTCGGACGCGACGGGGGAACCGACCGCAACCCGACGCCCGAGCTTCTCGAGGCGCTCACCCGTCTGCTCGAGGCGTTCCGCGAGGGCACGGGTGGCGCCGCGCAACCCATCGTCGACCTGAACTTCAACCTCACGACGGAGGGCATCGTCCGGGTCGCGCGCGCGCTCGAGCCGTTCGACCTCGCGTGGCTCGAGGTGGACTCCTACGACGCGGGAGCCCTCGCCCACGCCCGCCGCCGCTCTCCGGTGCCACTCTGTTCCGGCGAGAACCTCTACACGCTCCGCGGCTTCCGCCCGTACCTCGAGGCGGGTGCGCTCGACGTCGCCTCGGTCGACGTGATCTGGAATGGCTTTGCCCAATCGCTGAAGATCGCGGCGCTCGCCGAGACGCACGAGGTCGCCTGCGCGCCGCACAACTACTACAGCCACCTCGCGACGTTCATCGCCGCCCAATGGTGCGCGGCGATCCCGAACGTCCGCCTCCTCGAGGTCGACGTCGACGACGTCCCCTGGCGCGAGGAGCTGACGACGACCGTGCCCGAGATCGCGAACGGCGAGCTCGTCGTGCCCTTGGGCCCGGGCTGGGGC
>JACDBY010000399.1 GCA_013694685.1 Actinomycetota bacterium | reverse complement strand
CCGTCGCTTTCAACGGGATGGCGGGGAGCCTCTCGCAGCTCTTCGACGCCCGGCGCGAGCTCGTCGCCTGGGCGAGCCACGACCTGCGTGCTCCGATCGCGAACATGCAGGCGATGCTCGAGGCCCTCGAGGACGGGCTCGTCGAGCCCGAGACGACGGTCCCCGTCCTGCGGGAGCAGGTGGGCGTGCTCTCGGCGCTCGTGGACGACCTCTTCGAGCTCGCGCGCATCGATGCCGGAGCGCTGACGCTCGAGCTGCGCGAGGCTCTCCTCGAGCCGCTCGTCGACTCGTGCCTGCGTGGCGTCGAAGCGGATGCGAGGCGACGTGGCGTCGGGCTGGAGGCAAACGTGCCCGACCACGTCAAGGCCCGGTTTGCGCCGGAGAAGGTCGAGCGGGTGCTCTTCAACCTGCTCACGAACGCCCTGCGTCACACACCGTCCGACGGGACGATCGCCGTCCGCGTCGAGCAGCTCGCCCGCGAGGTCCAGGTAAGCGTCGAAGACACCGGCGAGGGCCTCGACGAGGAGGCGCGGCAGCGGATGTTCGATCGGTTCTGGCGGGCCGACCCGGCTCGCTCGGCCCGCGGCTCCGGTCTCGGGCTCGCGATCGCCCGTGGCATCGTCGAAGCGCACGGCGGTCGGATCTGGGCCGAGGCCCGACCCGAGGGCGGCGCGAAGGTCGCGTTCACACTCCCTGCGGCTCCGTAGGCGGCACAGCAGGCAGCCCCTCGGGCCGCTGCGCGGCAGGTGCCGCAGGCGACGAGACCTCCGGTGCGACCCATCTGCCCGTCGCCGCACCGGAGGCCGGTCAAGGGAACCTCCGTGAACGCGCGCCATGCGCCGCGCCGCCGGACGGTTCCGGTGAGCTCGAAGTCGCCGTCGGGCTGGCGACCGGCGCACGTCACGCCTCGTGGGCGGATCGTGCGCGTCTTCTCAGTCCGGTGGAGTCTCCTCCAAGGCGATACCCCTTCCATCGAAGGGCTGCTTCTCGTCACATCCTAGCGCGTCGGGCGATCGTTGGCGAGCGGCGCTCGTAGCGGAGGGGATCGCCCGCCCGCGGGCTACGCCTCCGCTCCGGCGAGGTACCGCTCGTAAAACATGCGCCTCGCGAGCCCCGACTCGTCGCGTCGCCGATAGGCCTCCTCGCGCGATGCGAAGGGCGACCGCGCGTTACTCGAGCGAGAGAGACCGAGCCGCCCGGCCAGCGCGTCCTCGATCCGCTCCCGCTGCCCGGCGAGGAGCGGGCGCGGAAGCTCGTCGGGCACGAACCAGCCGATGTCTACGACCTCCACCGGATCGGGCCTCATCTCTCCTCCGGTCAACTCGGCGGTGAACAGGATCACGTGGATCCCGCCATGCCAATGTGGCCGCGAGTACGCCCCAACCACATCGGTCGACGTCACCTCGAGTCCGGTCTCCTCGCGTACCTCGCGATCGGCTGCGTCGGCGAGCGATTCGCCGGGATCGACCTGCCCTCCGGGGAGGCACCAGACCTCGAAGTCCTCACGCTGGACGAGGAGCAAGCGCCCACGGTCGCGCACGGCGACGTTCACCGCCAGGATTCCCGTCATCCCGTAGCGTCGACGCGGAGCAGCGCGACGGCCTCGGCCGCGAGGCCCTCGCCGCGGCCGGTGAAGCCGAGCCGGTCCGTCGTGGTTGCGCGAACGTTGACGCGTTTCGGGTCGACGGCCATCGCCCCGGCGAGCCTGACGCGCATGGTATTCCGATGCGGAGCGACTCGCGGCTCCTCGCCGAGCACGACGCAGTCGGCGTTGACGAGCTCGTAGCCTGCCTCCTGGACCTGGCGGTACGCCTCTGCGAGAAGCGCAAGCGAGTCCGCCCCACGAGACGTACTGTCGTCGGAGGGAAAGAGCGCGCCGATGTCGGCGAGCCCTGCGGCACCGAGCAGCGCGTCGGTGAGGGCGTGGGCGACGACGTCGCCGTCGGAGTGACCCACGAGCCCGCGTGGATGCTCGATCGTCACGCCGCCGAGCACGAGCGGCACGCCTTCACCGAACGCGTGGGCATCGACCCCGAGCCCGACGCGAAGCTCGCTCACGAAACCCCGTGGGCGACGGCGAGCCCGAGCTCGGGGCGGTCACGCGCGTGGGGGCGTTGCTCGATCGCCGTCATGACGATCCGGACGCTAGACGATCGAGCACGCCGGGAAGCTCGCCGAGCGAGTCGATCACCTCCACACCGGAGGGTGTCGCCTGCAGGAAGCCCCATGGCCCCCGGCGGATGTGGATGGCGACCACGCCGGCGGCCAGCGCGGGCAGGACGTCGTTGTCCACGCGGTCGCCGACGTAGGCGATCTCTGCGACCGGCGTGCCGCTGACCTCGACGAGCGCCGAGAAGAAGGCGGGGTCGGGCTTCCGGACACCCAGGCTCGCGGAGCCGGAGACGAGATCCACGGGGAGATCGGCTGAGCGGGCCCAACCCTCGAGCGCCGCGCTCTGGTTGCCGGCGAGACCGACGAGCAGCCCTCGTGACCGAAGAGCGCGAAGACAGTCGAGCGCGTCCGGATAGAAGTCGTCGACGGAGTAGACAATGCCCTCCCAGGCGCTCGCGGGGCGCTCGATCCCGAGATGTCGCCAGAGCTGCCAGTGCTCCTCACCGCGCTCGATCGTCTTGCCGAGCGCCGCCCAGACAATGTGCGGGCCGACCCCGGCCGCGGCCGCGACGTCGCGCCAGTAGCGCTCTTCGTCGATGAGCGTCTCACCGACGTCGAAGAAGACCGTCCGAACCGCCATCGGCTCAGCTCGCCCCGAGAAGTCGCTCGGCGAGGGCGAGATCTTCGACGGTCGTCACCTTGAGCAGACGCGGGTCGCCGTCGACGACAGCAATCCGCCCCCCGATCAGCTCGACGAGCGAGGCGCAGTCGGTCGCATCGTGGTGATCGCCCGCGTATGCCGCTCTGAGACGCTCCGCGACGAACGCCTGTGGCGTCTGTGTCGCAACGAGTCCGCCGCGGTCGACCGTTCCGGCGGAGAGGCCGTTCTCCGTCCGCCGGACCGTGTCGCGAACCGCGAGCCCGGGCACGACACCGTCGACGCCCTCACCGAGACGAGATAGCACGCGCTCGACGATCGCGTCGTCCACGAAGGGTCGTGCGGCATCGTGGACGAGGACGACGAGCGCCTCGTCGGGCACCTCGGCGAGCGCGATCCGGACCGACTCGGCCCGAGTCTCCCCCCCGGTCACGACGGCGGCGACCTTCGAGGCGACGATCTCCTCGGCGAGCAGGATCGTCGGCTCCTCCCACTCCGCGGGTGCCACGACCACGATCGCGTCGATCCAGTCGGAACGATCGAGCCGCTCCAGGCTCTCTGCGACGAGCGGCCTCCCACCGAGCGCCGCGAACGCCTTCGGACGGTCGCCGCCAAGTCGTGAGCCGCGGCCCGCTGCCACCAGGATGGCCCACGTACCATCGGCATGTTGTCCGTCGGATGACGGGCCTCGGGGCGCGGACCCGCTCACGCGGCGATCCTGACCGAACCGGGCGATTCGAGGTGCACTTCTCGTGGAGAAGTGCCGGGCGGCCTACGCCGTCGCCGTGGCCGCAGCCTTCGGCTTTGCCTTCGCCCGCTTTCCTTTCGCGGGGTTCGCGAGCACCTCTTCGAGCCATTCGTGCGCCTGCTCCTCGCTCATGCTCTTCGCGTACATGAGCTCGGAGGCGAGGATCTTCTTCGCCTTGACATACATCTGCTTCTCGCCTGTCGAGAGGCCCTTCTCGTGGTCGCGGAGCGCGAGGTTCCGGACGACCTCGGCGAGCTCCAGGATGTCGCCGGTCTTCATCTTGTCGCGGTTGTGCTTGAAGCGGCGGTTCCAGTTCTTCGGCATCTCCGTCGACCCGCCGAGCAGCACCTTGACGACGACCTCGACCATCTCCTGGTCGATGACCCAGCGGATCCCGACCCTCTCTGCGTTGTCCGTCGGGACGTTGACCGTCATCTCGTTGTGCAGGATCTTGATCGTCAGGTACTCCCGCTTGGCACCGAGGACGACCTTGACGTCCTTCGACACGACCGTCCCTGCGCCGTGGTGGGGATACACGACCTTGTCGCCGACATCGAACACGCCTCGAGCCCTCCCGTCGTCCGGTCTTGATTGCGCCTGACTCACGAAAAGCGCCGGCGGGTGCGCCGGCGTGATCCTCCCATTCTACCGGAAGACGAGAGGCCCACCTCGGCGCAGCGACTCCTGCTCCGGCACGATCACGACGGACGGTCAAGGGAGACGTTCAGGCCGCTTCCACCTCCTCTCTCGGTTGCTCGAGAGCCGTCCGTAACGCCTCGCGGATGGTCGCCGCAGGAACGATCCGCGGCCGGTCGCTCGAGCTGGTTGTCGCGCCCGGAGCCACGACGCGGGCGATACCGAGCCTCCTGCACTCCTCGAGCCGCCGCTCAGCCTGGGCCGCTGCGCGGAGGCGGCCGGTGAGACCCAGCTCGCCGAACGCCGCGAGCCCCTCTCCGACCGGCGCACCTCGTGCGGCCGAGGCGATCGCGAGCGCGACGGCGAGGTCTGCCCCCGGCTCGTCGATCCGGACCCCGCCGGCGACGTTGACGAAGACGTCGGCGGCACCGAGGGAGACGCCGCCGTGGCGGCCGAGCACGGCGACGATCATGGCCAGGCGTTTCGGGTCCACACCGGTTCCGACGCGACGCGGCATCGCGAGATCGGTGCGCGAGACGAGAGCCTGGATCTCGAGCAGGAGGGGCCGCGTCCCCTCGAGCGTGACCGCGACCGCCGCACCCACCTCACCCGCCTCGGTCCGGCCGAAGAGGGTCGACGGATCGGGGACACCGATGAGACCCGCGGCGGTCATCTCGAAGACGCCGAGCTCGTTCGTCGAGCCGAACCGGTTCTTGGCGGCACGGAGGATCCGGTGGGCGTTGTAGCGATCACCTTCGAACTGGAGCACGCAGTCCACGAGATGCTCGAGCACCCGCGGGCCGGCAACCGCGCCGTCCTTCGTCACGTGCCCGACGAGGATCGTCGCCACGTTGCTCGCCTTGGCGACCCGCAGCAGGCGCGAGGCCGCCTCTCGAACCTGTGCGACCGAGCCCGGTGCGGAGCCGAGCTCGCTCGCATGGAGCGTCTGCACGGAGTCGACGACGCAGACATCGGGGGTCTCGCGCTCGAGGGTCGCACAGACGGTGTCGAGCTCCGTCTCGGCGAGGATGGTGACGTCGTCGGCACCGCCGAGCCGGTCTGCCCGAAGCCGTACCTGCGCGACCGACTCCTCCCCCGTGACGAGCAGCGCCCGTCGCCCGTTGCGCGCGACCGAGCCGAGAGCGGTCAGGAGGAGCGTCGACTTCCCGACGCCGGGCTCCCCGCCGAGGAGCACGAGCGACGCCGGGACGAGGCCGCCGCCGAGGACGCGATCGAGCTCCGCGACTCCGGTCGAAAGGCGTTCCGTTGCGTCGACCCGGACGTCGCCGAGTCGTGTCGGAGCTGCGGCTCGCACGACGCCTCGGTCGCTCTCGCGACCGTGGAGCTCCTCGACGAGCGTCCCGAACGCCGCGCAGCCGGGACAGCGACCAAGCCAGCGCCCGGACGTCGCCCCACACTCGTTGCACGTGAACTGGACGACGACCTTGCTCATCTCTCGAGGGTAGCCGAGGGGTCGGACGTCACGTCGTCCAGCAAGACAACGAATTCCCTTTCGTCGCCCTCGACCTATGCTCCGTCGGTGGACGTGTCGCACACGCACGCGCATCGTCACGCCCACGGTCACGGTCACGGTCACGGCGGAGCGTCGCGATCGGCGCTCGTCACCGTTCTCGCGCTGACACTCGCGCTGACGGTCGTCGAAGTCGCTGGTGGTCTCCTGACGGGCAGCCTCGCGCTGCTCGCGGATGCGGGTCACATGCTCTCCGACACGTTCGCGATCGGTCTCGCGCTCGCCGCCGTCACGCTCGCGCGCCGTCCCTCGACACCCCGTCGCAGCTTCGGCTTCCGTCGGGCGGAGATCCTGGCCGCGTTCGTGAACGGACTGACGCTCGTCCTCGTCAGCGGCTGGATCGTCTGGGAGGCAGTCGCCCGGCTCGACGAGCGACCGGAGTTGCTCGGGGGCTGGATGCTCGGGGTCGCGGTGGTCGGGCTCGCCGTCAACGCGGCGGCAGCCGCGATCCTCGCACGCTCGGGTCGCGAGAGCCTGAACGTCGAGGCCGCGTTCCGCCATGTCCTCGCGGACCTCGCGGGCTCGGTGGGGGTGCTCCTCGCAGCGGTCGTCGTCGTCACGACCGGCTGGACGCTCGTCGACGTCATCGTCTCGCTGGCGATCGCGCTTCTGATCGCGGCGAGCGCGTGGGGCGTTCTGCGCGACTCGACCGCGATCCTCATGGAGCAGACGCCGTCTCGCATCGACGCCGAAGCGCTCGTCCGCGCGATTGTCGAAGTTCCGGGAGTGACGAGCGTCCACGACTTGCACGTCTGGACGATCACGTCGGGGTTCGACGCGCTCTCGGCGCATGTGCTGGTGGGACGAGGCGAGGACTGTCACGCGCGCCGGCGGGACGTCGAGCGGGTGCTCGCATCGAGCTTCGGCGTCACCCATACGACGCTCCAGGTCGACCACGACGCCGCTGAGACGCTGCTCGAGCTGCGGCGGTGAAGATAAGAAGAGCAC
>JACDBY010000396.1 GCA_013694685.1 Actinomycetota bacterium | reverse complement strand
TGTGCCCGACTGAAGTCGGACACGCGGCGTCGACTCTCAGTCGTCGCTCTCGGCGCTGCAGCGGCGCTCGACCTGGCGGCGGAGACGGTCGATCTCCTTGCGCTCGCCCTGCACCTGCTGCGAGCGGTCGAGGAGGTCGAGGACGCCGTCGCAGCGACCGACGCCGAAGCGCGCGGTCGCGAGGTTGTACGAGGCGTACGCCTCGGCGATCGTCGCGGAGCCGCTGAGCGCTGCGACGGCCTGCTCCAGGACCGGCAGCGCGCCATCGACGTCGCCCTGCTGGAGCAGAGCGAAGCCACGGTCGTTGAGCTGGACGCCGCTCACACCCGCCGGAGGCGCCTCTGCCGTCGTCTCCTCGGTCGTCGTCTCCTCTGTCGTGGTCTCCTCTGTCGTGGTCTCGTCGGCCGTGACCTGCTCCGTCTGCGTCACCTCGACGGTGTCGCTCTCGGTGACCGTTCGCTCGACCGTCTCGCCCTGGAGGGTCTCGGTGAGGACGACCGTCGAGCCGTCGGAGTCGTCGCCGACCGACGTGAGCGCCCAGGCGAGCCCGCCCCCCGCAGCGAGCAGCGCAGCGGCGACGAGAAGCACTGCGCCCCTCCGCGGCCGTGTGGCGTGATGGACGACGCGCGGTGCCTCGACGGTCGTCGCCATCGGCGTCGGAATGACCGGAGCGGCTGCCGGCGGCCTGTCGTCGGCGAGCGTTCGCCTGAGATGGGAGACGAGCTCCGCGCAGCTCTCGAAGCGATCGTCAGGGCTCTTGGCGAGCCCGCGGGCAAAGATCGGGTCAAGTGCGCGCGGCAGGCTCGGCGTCAGCTCGCGAGCTGACGGTGGCTCCTCATTCGCGTGCGCCGCGGCCTCCGCCGTGACGTTCTCCCGCTCGAAGGGCCGTCGGCCGGTGAGGCACTCGAACGCCACGCACGCGAGGGCGTAGCGATCGGTCGCCGGGGTGATCGCCTGGCCGCGCGCCTGCTCGGGCGCCATGTACCCGGACGACCCGAGCACGGTGCCGGCGGCGGTCAGCGTGTCGTGTCCGGCGGCGCGTGCGATGCCGAAGTCCGACACGCGGACCGTCCCGTCAGCGGCGATCAGGAGGTTCGCGGGCTTGACGTCGCGATGGATGATCCCGCGCCGGTGCGCAGCGTCGATGCCAGCCGCCGCCTGTGAGAGCCAGCGTAGCGCGTGTTCCTGCTCGAGCGGCCCCGAGCGCAGGTGGTCGGCGACCGTGCCGTCGGGGACGTACTCCATGACGATGAACGGGAGCCCGTCCTCCGTCTCGCCGACGTCGTGGATCGCGACGACGGACGGCTCGCCCGAGAGGCTCGCTGCGAGGCGGGCCTCACGCAGGAATCGCTCGTGGAACTCGTCCTGTCGCGCGTAGCGCTCGGCCAGCAGCTTGATCGCGACCGTCCGGTCGAGCGTCTCGTCGGTCGCGCGGTAGACGTCCCCCATGCCGCCGTGTGCGATGAGCTCCGGCACGGTGTAGCGCGCCGGAAGTGAGGGGCCCGCCGTCATCCGTGAAGTGTGCCCGCTCGCGGCAGGGGCGAACCCGCCGGACGTCAGGCGCGCAGCTCGGTGAACCCGGCCGCGGCGAAGTCGCCGTCGAAAGCGAGCGCCTCCGTCAGCCTGAGTCGGCGCATGAGCGCGAAACTCGTTGCGTCGACGACGGAGTAGGGCCGTTCGTCGTGGACACGGAGCCAGGCCCAGGCCTCGGTCTCGAGCTTCTCGTCGACGCGCTCGACACGTACACCTGGCGCCGCGAGCACTCGGTCGAGCCATCGCCTCGTGAGCGCGTGGCCGGTGCGTCGTCGAAGGAAGGTCCACGACTCGCCGAGGATTGCCGAGGACGTGACCAGCACGTCCGCGCCATACGCCGCTTCGAGCAACACAGCTTCAGCATGACGCCTGTCGCGCGACATGTGATGAGCGATCCAATACGAGCTGTCGACGAAGATCACGTGTCGACTTCAAGCGGGCCATAGAGCTCGGTGTCGATGTCGGCGGATTCGATGTGCGCTGTGTACTTCGAGAGCTCGCCGATCCAGCGGAGACCGTTCTCCCGAGGAGCCAGCCGTGCCTCGACGCACTCGCGAACGAGCGCGCTCTTCGACAGACCGCGAGCCTGTGCCTCGCCCTCGAGACGGTCGTCGAGCTCCTGGCCGATGACGATGTTGATCCTGCGCATCCGCGACACCGTTACACATCCTTTGTGACAAGTGTGTAACGCAAGTGTGCCAGAAACGCACGGAAGGCCCGGCCGGAGCCGGGCCCTCCGTGCTGGTGCGGATTGCGCTACGCGGCGACCGGGACGGGCTCGCCCGCGGGCGCGGTCTCGAGCTCCTCCGTGCGGATCAGGAAGAGCGCCGCAACGACGCCGACCACGGCGACGGCGACCCCGACCCAGAACGCGGCCTGGAAGCCGGACGTGAGGGCGTCCGGAACGGCATCCCCCGAGCGGGACGCGTCACCCGACTGCGCGATCGCGACCGCCGAGAGCACCGCGATCCCGAGCGCGCCGCCGATCTGCTGCGACGTATTGATCAGCCCCGAGGCGAGCCCCGCGTCCTTGGCCTGGACGCCTGCGAGCGCCGCGATCGAGATCGACACGAACGAGAAGGCCATGCCGATCGCGATCAGGAGGAAGCCCGGCAGGAGGTCGCCCAGGTAGGAGCCGCCGACCGAGACCTGCGTGAAGTACAGGAGCCCGATCGTGAGGAGGCTCATCCCCGAGACGAGGACCGGCTTCACGCCGACGCGGGTCACGAGCTGCTGCGCGACCATTGCCCAGACGATCGACGTTCCCGCGACCGCGAGGTACGCAAGACCCGTCTTCATTGCCGAGTAGCCGAGCACCTGCTGCATGTAGAGCGTCAGCATCAGGAACATCGAGAAGAGCGCGGTGCCGAGGATGAAGCCGGCGATGTTCGCTCCCGCGACCGTCTTGATGCGGAAGATTCCGAACGACATCAGCGGATCCTCGGCCCGGACCTCCCAGGCCACGAAGCCTGCGAGCAGCGCGAGCGCGGCCGCGAAGATGCCGATCGTCGCGAGCGACGTCCAGCCGTACTCGTTCGCCTGCGTGATGCCGAAGACAGCGGCCGAGAGACCGGCGGTCACGAGCACAGCACCGGGCACGTCGAAGCTCCGCGCGGAAGTGTCGCGGCTCTCCCCGAGCAGCACCGGTGCGAGCGCGATCGCCGCGATACCGACCGGGATGTTGAGGAAGAAGATCCACTCCCAGCTCAGAGCATCCGTGAAGACGCCGCCGAGTAGCACTCCTGCGGCGGCGCCGAAGCCGCCCACCGCACCCCAGACGCCGAGCGCGATGTTGCGCTCCTTGCCTTCGATGAAGGTGGTCATGAGGATCGAGAGCGCGGCGGGTGCAATGATCGCGGCACCGAGGCCCTGCAGCGCACGGGCGCCGATGAGCGAGGGCTCGTTCCACGCCAGCCCCGCGACGAGCGAGGCGATCGTGAAGACTGCGAGCCCACCGATGAAGAGACGCCGCCGGCCGATGAGGTCGGCCGTCCGTCCGCCGAGGAGCAGGAAGCCCCCGAAGACGAGCGCGTACGCGCTGATCACCCATTGGAGGTTCTCCTGCGAGAACCCGAGATCGACCTGGATCGACGGCAGGGCGACGTTCACGATCGCGATGTCGAGCACGATCATGAACTGGACGACGCTGAGGAGCGCCAGTGCCAGCCATCGGTGATTCGGGGAAGCAACCATGAGAACGTCACCTTTCGGGTAGTTGAACTGCCCGGAGGCTAGACACTCTACTTGTAATTTGAAAGTACGGTGTTCCGTACTAAGAGTGCGGACAACCGAACCTTCACCGTCGCGATACAATGGGAGCGTGAAGCGCTACGGCCAGTACTGCCCTGTTGCGCACGCGCTCGATCGGGTCGGTGATCGCTGGGCGCTTCTCATCGTGCGCGAGCTGATGCTCGGTCAGCGGCGCTTCACCGATCTCGCCGAAGCGCTGCCCGGCATCGGCTCGAATATCCTCTCGACGCGGCTGCGCGACCTCGAGACAGCCTCGGTCGTGCGCAAGCGCAAGCTTCCTCCCCCACTCGCGGTCACCGTCTACGAGCTGACCGAGCAGGGACGTGCGCTGGAGGGCGTTCTGCGAGCACTCGCCCGCTGGGGCGCAGGGTCGCTCGGCGCACCCGCCGCCGACGACTGCTGGAGCATGTATGCCGTGCACGCGCGGTTCCGGCCCGAGGCGGCCATCGACGGCGTGTACGAGGTCCGCTTCGAGGAGGGTGAGGTGATGTCACTCTCCGTCGAGGACGGTGTCCTCTCGGCGGCGAAGCTCTCGGCCGAGGAGCCGTCACTCGTCGTCTCGCTCGCGCCCGAGACCCTGCACGGCCTGATCGAGGGCTCGATCGGCGTCCGCGCGGCGGTCGCCGACGGACGGGCGCAGCTCGTACACGGGTCGCAGAAGGAGCTCACGCAACTCGTCGCGATGTTCGCACCGGCGGCGGCGCAGGCACCCGGCGTCGCCGCGTAGTCGCTCGCACTGGCGGCGTGCCGTGCGTCGGCGGCCACAGGCGAGGTACCGCTGACGCCGTGCGCGCTGCGGATGTGCTCGAGGATGTCGTCCGGTCGAGTCGCTAGCCTTGTTGTCTCAATGGAAGACGGGCATTCCGAGAGCCGCGACGGGACGAGAGCACGCTCCTTCGTCGTCAACTCGCTCGCGGCCCGAGCCCAGTCGGTCGCGGAGATCGAGGCGAAGCTCGTCGCGCGCGAGGTTCCCGACCACCTGATCGACGAGGTCGTCGCCGAGGCGAGACGGCTTGGGTACCTCGACGACGCCGAGCTCGCCGGACAGCTCGCACGGGGATATCGGTCACGGAGGTACGGTCGCCGGCGAGCAGCGGAGACGCTGCGGCGGAGGAGAATCGCGTCTGCCGAGGTGGAGACGGCGCTGGAGGCTGCCTACAGCGAGGCCGAAGAGTCGGTGCTGGCCGCCGCAGCGCTCGGGACGCGACCGGTCACCGACCCCACGGAGCGCGGTCGTGCGGTCGCGTTCCTCGTGCGGAGGGGCTTCTCGGCGAGGGTGGCCTGGGAGGTGGTGCGCGCTCGCACATGACGTAACTCGACAGCCTGAAACCGGAGACGCGGTCTGGCGAGACGTCCTGGCGCCCAGCCACGCCGGGGACGCAGGCGCCAGCCACCTCGGGGAGCCGGGCGTCACTCACCTCGGGGAGCCGGGCGCCAGCCACGCCGAGGAGCCGGGAGTCGAGGGAGCCGGACGTCGAGGGGGCCGGCCGAGGCGTTCACGGCTCGGAGTCGGAGGACGCAGCCGGTTCGCGGGCGAACCGCTTGCCAGATGGTCGCCGTTTCGCGGCCGCCGCGCGGGCCTACCGTGCAGGCCCGGACGGCGAGGAGCCGCTCGAACGTCGATTACGGCTCTGACTCCCGTCGCGCGGACAGGCTCCCAAGCGCCGTCCGAAGCTCTGCGACCTCGAGCTCGAGGGCGGCCACCCGTTCCTCGAGAGCGGTCGAGGACGGTGCGGGCGGCGACGGCGACCGCGCCGCCGGCTCGGCCTCGTCCGTCGAGCCGAGCAGGTGCCGGTAGCGCTCCTCCTTCTGGCCAGGACGGCGAGCGAGGCGCTCGACGAGCTCGCGTGCGGCGAGTGACTCGAGCGTCTCGTGAAGCTCGTCGAGTCCTGAGAAGGCGTGGAGGCGCTGGGTGCGCTGGTTGAGCTCTCCCGGTGTTTGCGGGCCGCGCAGGAGGAGGACGCAGAGGACAGCGGTCTCGTCCGGGCCGAGCCCGAGCGCCTCGTCGAAGAGCTGCCGGTACTTCGCTGCGCGGCTTCCTGCGCCGCTCGCGAGCCTCGTCCAGCCACGGCGCGCGAGCCGCTGCAGAGCTTCGTGGATCTCACGCTCATCGTGGGAGACGATCGGGTCGCGGTTCGTCGACTGGTTGCACGCGAGCCTGAGCGCGTTGAGCGAGAGGGGGTACTGATCCGGCGTCGTGCGCTGCTTCTCGAGCAGGCAGCCGAGGACTCGCAGCTCGACTGGGTCACCGTTCACGGCAGGAGCCTACGCGGCCGGTCGACCCGGCCGGCCCTGTCACACTCGAACCCGTGGACGTGCCGATCCCCGACTCCTACCGGGTCACCGAGGGTCTGCTTGCAGGCGAGTACCCAGGCGCACGCGACCCCTCTGTGGCGGCCCTCCGGCTCCGGGCGTTCGAGGCGTTCGGGATCACGCATTTCGTCGACCTCACGCATTCCGACGACGCGCTCGAACCGTACGAGTCCGTGCTCGTGCCTCCCGCCCGGCGGATCGCATACCCGATCGTCGACCTCGGAACGGTCACATCGGCGCGGATGACGTGCATCCTCGACGAGCTCGACGAGGCCCTGGGAGCGGGAGGCTCGGTGTATCTCCATTGCTGGGGCGGCATCGGGCGGACGGGGATCGTGGTCGGGTGCTGGCTGCTGCGGCACGATCGCGACGCAGGTGATGTCCTCGCCCGCCTCGCCGCGCTTCGCGCGAACGTCGGGGACGCGCACCGGCCGTCACCGGAGACCGACGTGCAACGAGCGCTCGTGGAAGCATGGATTCCGGGTCGCTGACCGTCCTCGTCGAAGCGGCGCTCGGCCGTTCGTGGGGACGAGACTCGTCGTGGCACGGCGAGGAACACTGGCGGTGCGTGGCCGCTACCGGACTCGCGCTCGCGGAGAACCTGCCGTCGGCCGACCGAGAGCTCGTCCTCTGCTTCGGCCTCCTGCACGACACGCGGCGCGAGCACGAGTGGTCCGATCCGGAGCACGGCTTGCGAGCGGAGCGCTTCGCGAACGAGCTACAAGACGAGGGACTGCTCGCGCTCGGCGACCGGCGGTTTGCGCTTCTCGCCACCGCGCTCCGGCTCCACGCCGACGGTCACGTAGCCGACGACGAGACGACTGGGGCATGTTGGGACGCCGATCGCCTGCATCTGCCCCGCGTCGGCATCGATCCAGATCCCGCCCGGCTCTCGACGAAGGTCGCGCGCGGACCCGTGCCGCTCGCGGCGGCTGCCGCGCTGCGCTCCGCGGGCGCGCCGGGTTGGACGGCACATGTGACCCGAGTCTGCTCGACGACATCCGCGCCTTAATCGTGGCGGTCACGGCGACCCTGCTCGCACTTGGCACGGAGTTGGCACAGACACGTGACAGTTCTGTGGGCAGGCTCTTCTTCATGGACGAGCCCCGTGATGGTCACGACGAACGGGCAGAGCGACGTGGCGACAGTGCGGTCGGAGGCGACGGCGTGCCGTGGGAGGATCAGGTCGCCGGAGAGACCGGACAACCGCAGAGCTGGATCGCGCTCCCGGTCGGGCGGGCCGACGGCGGCCCGACGATTGCGGAGCTCGTCGAGGCGGTCAAGGCGGCGGGCGGAATGGTCGGAGGCGATTCGCTCTTCGACCCTCGCTACGAGTCGGAGATGCGGCGGTTCCTGATCAGGGCATTGGAGATGGAGGGACTCCCGGTTCCCGGGGGAGGTGATAGGCCATGAGCAGGGCGTCGACGGGCTGGCCGTCGCGGAGATAGTGCCCGCGGCGCAAGCCCTCGCGCTCGAAGCCGAATCCCTCATAGAGCCGGATCGCAGGCTCGTTCCAGACGAACACGTGAAGCTCCAGCTTGCGAACGTCGACATGGCGAGCCCAGCCGACGGCCGCCTCGAGCAGCGCCGTCCCGACCCCTCGTCGGCGATAGCTCGCGGCGACCATCAGGCCGAGATCGGCGACGTGGGCGCTTGCTGGATGCGAATCGCGCGCGAGCGAGAGGCGCGCGACGATCCGCTCGTCGTCCGTCGCGACGAGGACGGCTGCGTCCGGATGGCGTCGAGCCGCCTTGAGATAGCGCCGCTCCTCGGACACCGGCCGCCACGCTTCGGTCGTCAGGAGCCACCCGCCGGCCTCACGACCGACCTCCGCCGCGAGGGATACGAGTGCCGCTGCGTCAGATGGATCGGCCGGACGGATCTCGATCACGACACGACGACGCCGTGGCCACCTCGACGCGGGTCGCCGGCGGCACCGAGCGCGGCGCCGCGCTGCTCCACGGCGGAGACCCCGCCGAAGTAGAGGTTGCGCTCTGCCCACGGGCGGACGCCGAAGCCGTGGTCGGCGAGGGCCGGAAGGACGGCTTCGGCCCAGCCGCCCTCGACGTGGACCGTCTCGCCGTCCACATGAAGTCTGGGGCGGGCGATTGCCTCGTCGACAGGGAGACCCCGACCCACGACCGCAGTGACGACCTGGAGGATCGCTCCCGCGAGCCTCACCGACCCTGCGCTACCCGCGATAAGCCGTGGCCTCTCGTCACCGTCGAGAACGAGCGTGGGAGTCATCATGCTCGGGAGGCGAACGCCCGCGTCGTGTGCGACCGCGCCGATCACGTCGAGCTCGCCGAGCATGTTGTTGAGTTGGAACCCGTGGCGGAAGACACCCGACCCCGACCCGAGCGTCGACGACAGGCCGACGGCGGCCCCGTCGCCGTCCAGGAC
>JACDBY010000378.1 GCA_013694685.1 Actinomycetota bacterium | reverse complement strand
GCGGGCATCCGCCTCGGGGCGTTGCGCTCGGCGCTCGCGCCGGCGGGTCAGCGCCTCTCGCTCGACCCACCCGGCGACCCCACGATCGGCGCGTGCATCGCGACCAGGCTCTCGGGCCCACTCTCGCATCGCTTCGGGACTCCTCGCGACCTGGTGCTCGGCGTGACGCTGGTCCTAGGCGACGGAACGGTCGCGAGCTCCGGGGGGAAGGTCGTGAAGAACGTCGCGGGTTACGACCTCGGCAAGCTCGTCTGCGGCTCGGAGGGCCGCCTCGCGCTCGTCGTCCGCGCCTCGCTCCGGCTCCACCCGCTCCCTGTCGCGCGCGAGACGCTCGTGGTCGAGACCGGCAAGGCGGCGGCGGTCGTGCGTGAGCTCCGGCGCTCGCGGCTCGAGCCGAGCGCCGTCGACGTCCTCCATCCCGGCCGGGTCGCACTGCTCTTCGAGGGTGGCGAGCGAGGTGTCGAGACCCAGCTCGAGACCGCGCAGGCGCTGCTCGGCGGACGGGTCGGGGGCGACTCGATCTGGGACGAGTCGCGTACCCGTCAGGGCGACGCGTCCGGTCGGATGCGCTTCGTGCCGCGCGACCTCGAGAACCTTCTCTCGACGCTCGGCGAGGCGATCGTGCGACCCTCGGCCGGCATTGCCTACGTCCCGCACCGCGTCGGCGGGGTGCCGACGGCGGCGGCGCGCCGCCTGCACCGGGCGCTCAAGGAGCGCCTCGACCCGGCAGGGGTGCTCGCGTGATCGAGGAGCTGACGAAAGCCTGCGTCCATTGCGGCTTCTGCCTCCCGACGTGCCCGACGTACGTGCTCTGGAACGAGGAGATGGACTCGCCGCGGGGACGGATCCAGCTCATGGAGAAGACGGCGACGGGCACGCTGCGGCTGAGCCCGACGGTGGTCGAGCACTTCGACCGTTGTCTCGGGTGCATGGCGTGTGTCTCGAGCTGCCCGTCGGGTGTCCAGTACGACCGGCTGATCGAGGAGCAGCGCCATGTCGTCGAGCGCGAGCACGAGCGGACGCGCGCGGAGCGCCTCCAACGGCAGCTTCTCTTCGCGACGCTGCCCTACCCGCGGCGCCTGCGCTGGGCGCTCCGGCTAGCCCCGCTCGGTCGCGCGCTCCCCGCCCCCGCCTGGGCGCGCCCGATGCTCGAGCTCGCACCGCGCTGGCGCTCGACCGAACGACCGGCGCCAGTCACTCCAGCGTGTGTTGAATCGACACAAGCTCCTCCCCGCGTCGGGCTGCTGACGGGTTGCGTCCAGTCCGTCTGCTTCGGTGACGTGAACGCGGCGACCGCGCGGGTACTCGCCGCGGCGGGCTACGAGGTGGTCGCTCCTGCGCAGGGCTGTTGCGGCGCCCTCTCCGCCCACGCCGGCCGGGCGGAGGAGTCGGCGCGCTTCACGGAGCGCCTCGCGAAGAGCTTCGCCGGTCTCGAGTCGATCGTCGTCAACGCCTCCGGCTGTGGCTCGCACTTGAAGGACCACGGGCTCCCGGCACTCGACCTCACGGAGGCATTGCACAGGGCTGAGCTGCGGCGGGCCGAGCTGCGGGGAGCCGAGTTGCGCGATCTCGTTCCGCTCGAGCTGAAGGTTGCCTACCAGGACTCCTGCCACCTGCGGCACGCGCAGCGCCTGCCCGCGGCCTGGCGATCGGTACTCGAGCGGATTCCGGGGCTGACCGTGGTCGAGCCGGCCGAACAGGATCTCTGCTGCGGCTCGGCGGGGATCTACAACGTCGTCCAGCCCGAGGCCGCCCGCGAGCTTGGCGACCGCAAGGCCCGCCATGTCCTCGCGACGGGGGCAGATGTGTACGCGAGCGCGAATCCCGGCTGTCTCGTCCAGGTCTCGCAGGCACTTCACCGTGCGGGGCGTCCTCTCCCCGCGCTCCACCCCGTCGAGCTCCTTGACGCGTCTCTTCGCGGCGCGTCGGCGACGGAGCTCGTCGCGTCTGCCAGGCGCTGAGCCGGCGCGAGGGCCGGACAGGCCCGGCCCCTACGGGCTCTTGCGACCGCAAAGCGGGCGCCTTCAGGGATCTGCCCCGCCGAAGGCGCGGATCAAGCCGTGGGAATCCGCTCCTGCGGATTCCCACCTGGCGAACAGAAAGTCGGACGAAGCTCGTCGAGTCGGTCGACCCGCGCGAGGGCGGGAAAGAACCGCGTCCAGGCGACGGCGATCCCGACCGTCACGACGCCGCCGATCACCACTGCAGGCACGGCCCCCACGAGCGCTGCGGCGACACCGGACTCGAACGCCCCGAGCTCGTTCGAGGCGCTGATGAACACCATCTCGACCGCGTTCACGCGGCCGCGCAGCTCGTCCGGGGTCACGAGCGGCAGAATCGTCTGCCGCAGCACCATGCTCACCATGTCGACCCCGCCACCAGCCGCCAGCGCGACGAGGGAGAGCCACATCGTCTCCGAGAGCCCGAAGACGACGATCGTGAGCCCGTAGAGCGCGACGACGGTCAGCAGCGTGCGGCCCGCATGCCGTTGGAGCGGCCGACGAACGAGGACGATCGCAGCGAGCAGAGCACCGGCGGCGGGAGCGGAGCGGAGGATGCCGAGCCCCGCGGGCCCGACCTCGAGCACGTCCTTCGCGAAGACGGGCAGCAACGCGACAGCGCCGCCGAAGAGCACGGCGAACAGGTCGAGCGAGATGGCGCCGAGGAGCACCGGCGTCCGGCGGACGAGGCGGACGCCGTCGAGGAGGCTTCGGAAGTTGGGCGAGACACCGCCGATGCGGACGCCGACCCGGCCGGCGCGGAGCGCGAGCACCGCCGCGAGCGCCAGCAGCGAGAACGCGGTCGCGACCCCGTAAACGAGCTCCGGCCGGACCGCGAAGAGCAGGCCCCCGAGCGCCGGACCACCGATCACCGAGAGCTGGAAGGCAACCGACCGCTGCGCGAGGGCGCGCACGAGCATCGCCTGAGGCACGAGCGACGGCGTGAGCGCACGTCCGGCCGGCGCACCGAGAGCCGATGCGACCCCGGTGCCGAAGGCGAGCGCGAAGAAGGGCCAGGTCTGGTTTGCCCCGGAGCGGGTCACGAGGAGCAGACCGATGGCGACCACCGCATCCAAGCCGATCGCCAGGGCGAGGACGGTGCGGCGTGGGTACCGATCGGCCAGATGTCCGGCCGGCAGCGCCAGGAGGGGCAGTGGAGCGAACATCGCGAGCCCGACGAGACCGAGATCGAGCGGGTTGCCCCGGATCTCGTAGACTTGCCAGCCGATCGCGACGAACGACATCTCGATCGCGATCGCCGTCGCCACCGTGGCGGCGACGTAGAGCGAGAAGTCGCGGTGGCGAAGCGGTGAGCTCAGGCCGCTTCCGGCGCGTCGTCCGCCTCTTGGCTCCGGGTCGGCAGGAACTTGACCTCGAGCCGCTGGATGCGGGTGCCATTCGTCTCGAGCACCCGGAAGCAGAGTTGGCCCGCCCAGACCTCGTCACCGATCGCGGCGGCGCGCCCGAGATGCCCGAACACGAACCCCGCGACGGTGTGGAAGTCGTCGGTCGCGAGCTTGGTCTGAAATTGCTCGTTGAAGTCGTCGATCGTGAACGAGCCGTCGATCCTGATGGTCGCGTCGTCGATCCGCTCGACCGACTCGTCCGGGAGGTCGAACTCGTCCTCGATGTCGCCGACGATCTCCTCGAGCAGGTCCTCGAGGGTCACGATCCCCGCCGTGGCGCCGTACTCGTCGACGACGACCGCCATGTGCTGGTTCGTCTTGCGGAACTCGGCGAGGAGCGCGCCGAGGTCCTTCGTCTCCGGCACGACGTACGCGGGGCGGAGCAGCTCCTCGATCGCGACCGAGGCGATGCTGTGATCGTTGAGGGCCGCGACGAGCGCGCGGATGTGGAGGATGCCGAGGATGTCGTCGAGCGACCCGCGGTACACGGGATACCTGGTGTACGGAGACTCGAGCACGAGTCGCAGGGCGTGCTCGGGTGGAAGCTCGACGGAGAGGCCGACCACGTCCGGCCGGGGCACCATCACGTCGGCTGCCTCCTTCTCCGCGAAGTCGAAGACCTTGTAGAGCATCTCCTCCTCCGCCGTCCGGATCTCCCCGACGTCCTCGGCCGCCGCGACCGAGTGGCGGATGTCGTCACGCGTGAAAGCGATCATCCCGGCAGGCGCAGGCTTGACCCCGAGCAGGCGGAGGACGGCGTTCGAGGAGTGCTGGAGCAGCCAGACGAGCGGGGCGAACGCCCGCGAGAGAAAGTCCACGGGGACCGCGAGCGCCAGCGCGAGCAGCTCGGCTCGCTGGAGCGCGACCGCCTTGGGCACGAGCTCGCCGAGGACGACGCTCAGGTACGTGAGCACGGCAAAGGCGATCGCGAACGCGACACCGCGCGGGAGGAACTCGAGGTAGCGAGAGACGAGCGGCTCGCCGATCGCGCCGAGCGCGATGCCGACGACGGTGATCCCGACCTGGACGGTCGAGATGAAGCGGACGGGCTGATCCATCGTCTTGAGCGCCGTTCGCGCCGCACGGCTTCCCCCCGACGCGCGCTCCTCGAGGCGGGCCCGGCGTGCGGTGATGAGCGCGTACTCGGCCGTGACGAAGATCGCGTTCAGCCCGACGAGCGCGACGACGACGAGGATGCGAGCCGCGTCGCTCACGGCGTGCCTCTACCGGGGAAGGTGGGTGCCCCGCGTCCCGGGGCGCGGGTACTGGGCGGTTGCTCGCCGTCCACTCAGGCGGCAGTATAGGTGACGACTCCGTTCTCCTCGTGCCCATGGGCGCCACCCTCGAGAACGAGCCGCTCCAGGTGCGACAGGGTCTCGGCGACTGCGAATCGGCGTGCCGACGGCTTGAGCTCGTCACCGAAGAGCGGAAAGGACACCTCGTAGGCGCTGCGGGGCGCGTTGCCGAGCGCGGCCACCGTTGCACCGAGCCTTGCTCGATGGTGCGCGATCAGCTCGCGGGCGCGTCCCGCGGGGTCGCCGAGCAGGTCCCCGTGCCCTGGCAGAGCCACTCGAGCCTCGAGCGCGGCCGTCGCCTCGAGCGCTTGGAGGTAGTCGCCGAGCGGATCGGGGCGGCTCGCGGGCCACAGACCGACCGTGGGGGTGATCCGGCCGAGCAGGTGGTCGGCCGCGACGAGCACGCCGTCTCGGAGGAGCATCAGCTGACCGTCGGCGTGACCGGGGGCCGCAACGACCTGCCACCCTCCGATCTCGTCTCCCGGCTCGAGCCGCTCCGGATCGCGCTGGAAACGGACGAATGGTCGGTAGAGCGAGCCCTGCTCGACGAGCTCATCGGTGACGTCGTCCGGAACGCCGTGGCGCCGGAACCAGGAGACGAGGACTTCGTCCCAGTCCTCCGCGTCCCAGACGAGCTCGCACTGCTCGTAGTCGAGCCGACCCTGGGCAACCGGCGCGCCCGTCAGCTCGGCTAGGTCGGCGGCGGCGCCGACGTGATCCGGGTGGAAGTGCGTGACGACGATGTGGCGAACGTCTCCGGCGAGCCCCGCCAACTCGTCCGCCCAGTGCTCACGCGCGTCCGGTAGTCCCAGGCCCGTGTCGACGACGATCCAGCCATCCTCGCTCGGGAGCACGTAGGCGTGAACGTGCCCCGGCCGCGTCGGCAACGGCAGCGTCACGCGGCGGATCCCGTCGGAGAGCTCGTCCATCGAGAGAGCCTACGGGCCTGTCGGAGCCCGAACGGGGATATGGCTCCCGCGGACCGCTTGACAGAAATCGGTGTCTGACACCTATTTCGACCTTCTGCCTGGACGAGTGCCGCATCAAGGGGAGAAACGGCTTGTTAAGGGCCGTCGATCCCTCCGCGTCACGGTCAGCTCGTCGCCTCGGGTGGACTGCACTCCCGGTTCGGCTAATGCGACGCATAAGGGGCGCTCATGGGTGGTACCGTTCGTCGGATGCCAGCGATCGCCGAGCTCGTCGGGCCGACCGACGTCGAGTCACTCACCGCCGAGCAGATCGTCGAGACCGTCCTCGAACGGCTCCACCCGCGTG
>JACDBY010000292.1 GCA_013694685.1 Actinomycetota bacterium | reverse complement strand
GGCCAACGCAACCTCGCGGTGACGGCGAACACGTATTCGCACGTGCTGCTCAGCGAGGACGAGCTCGACTTCGAAAGGATGCTGCGATGAAGGAACTGACAGTCACCGAAGTCATGCGCAACCCGGTCGTTTCGTACACCGTCTATGGACACTTCCCGGACGAGGAGCGATCGGGTCATTCGAGACGGAAGACGAGGCGGTCGACGCGGCGCGGATGATGGAGTCCGGGTGGTGCCGTCGATGTGCGCGTTGAGCGGTGGGTGACCCGGGTTGTCAACGAGCGCGAGGACGTCAACTGGCGCGAAATGTGACCGGTGGAGCTCGAGCGGTGCGTGCACCGGTGCGTGCCTCGTAACCCGCAAGCGAACAAAACCCCTGCATATGGGGTTTCGTTCGATTCCTTCCGGGCGTATCGGTTTCGGCCTCGGAGGGCTCACAGCTTGACACGGAACGTTCGTGCAACGGCCGGGCCGCCGTCCCTCGAGGCGATCTCGACCCGCGCCGTCACCCAGCCTCTGAGCCGTCCGCGATAGACGAGCTCCACGATGCCAGTCGTTCGCGGTCGGAGCTCGCGGCCGGCCGCTCTGAGCCTCGTGGATGCCGGACCGCGCCGCAACGTCACCTGCACGCGACCGCGGGGCAGCGTCTCCGACACGTTGCCGCGGTTGACGACCAGGAGCTCCAGGATCGGCCCTCGGCGCGCGCGACGCACCCGGAGCGAGCGCAGCGTCAGTCGCCGCACGACGCGGCCGGGCGCCCGCACGACCACGACGACGCCCATCCGCATCCGCACGGCCACCCGCGTACGCGACTTGGGACGCGTCGTGAGCAGTACGAGCGCGTCATGGTCGCCGGGCTCGACACGGGACGGCAGTCGGGACGAGACGGTGACCGACCTCGTTGCCCCGGCGGGGAGTAGAAACCGAGCAGGGCGAACGCTGACCCACGACGTCGCTGCGCGTGCACCGGCGCGCCGAACCATTCTCGGCCGCCCCCGCAGGTCGAGCGCGAAGCCGGCGCGACCGACGTCCACCCCGACCGCCTGGAGGCCAGAGTTCGTGACCCGGATCGTCGCCCTGCCCGAGCCTACGAGCGAGACGTGGGCCGGTGTCGCCGTGAGAGCAAGCTCCGGCCCCGCGGTGCCCGCGCGCGTGCCCGCGCCCGCCGAAGCGGGCACGAGCACGAGTGCGGCCAGGGCCAGACCGGTCGCGCGACTCATCGACCGATCACCGTGAAGGTGACGGTCGCCGTATACCGGCCGGCTGCGACGACGGGGAGTGGCGAGACGAAGCCGAGGCGCGTATCCCAGACGTCGCCTCCGGCGGCGCTCTGCGAGGCCTTCGTCCCGACGAGCACATCGGGAGCCGGCGTGATCGGGATAGCAGCCATCGCACCGCTGGCGAGCAACGCTCCGATCTGTCCACCGCTCGGAGCGGTGCCCGCGATGCCGAGCGGCAGGTCGGCCGGCAGGAACGCCGTACGGCGAGCGGTGACCGCGTACCCGTTGGCACCGTTGCTGACAACGGTCAGGCGCTCGGAGACCGGAGCAGGCGTGGCGCCGGTCGCCGTGTTCCCGAAGCTGACGGCGGGCCGCTCGAGCGCGATCGAGAGGGACGACTGGACGTTGATCTCGACCGTCGCAGCCTGCGAGACGCCTCCGGTCGGTGGTGGCATGACCTCGCACGTCGTGGCCGCGGCGGACGAGTTGCGCGGTGCCGGATCCGCCGCGGCGAAATCGGTCGGGTTGGCGTCGGTGTCGGCGCACCCGTCGCCAGCACGCAGCGCAGCGGTCGTGTTGCCGATGACGGGCGCGGGACCGCCGCCCTCGTAGTCCCCGGCAGTGCCGTACCCGACGAGGTCCGCGACCGAGGTGACGGCCGAGCAGCTTCCGACAGAGGCGCCGCAGGCGAGCGGCGACGAGTCCCGCACGACCGCGACCTTGCCACCCGAGACCGCGAGGTTCGTCGACCCTGTGGCATCCGGGGTGGGAAGCGGCGCGCCCACGGCTGCCGCCGACGCCAGCTGGACGAGGTAGTGCCGCCCGGGAGCGATCGAGCCGGTCAGCGCGGTCGACTGCCAGGTCGTGCCCGCCGCGGATGCGTACTGGATTGTCCAGCCGCTGACGTCGATCGACGACGACCCGCGATTGAAGAGCTCGACGAAGTCGTTCGCGAACGGCGCGCCGGCATTGCCGCCACCCGCGTAGACCTGGCTCACGACGACGTCGGGCGAGGCGCTGCGTGCCGTCGGCACGGCGAGCACGCCGCCGACGACGAGAACGGCAAAGAGGACGAGAACGATGACGCGTGGCATGTGCCTCCGATCAGAGGGGAACGTGAGCTCTCCGTGATACCGCGTTGTCAGATCGGACGAAAGGGCGCATCCACGATTGGCACACACTTGGCACACACGTGGCACAGATCCGTCACACCTGGGAGCGGTTCTCTCGCCGAGTGTCGGCTGCTCGCGTCACGAAGCGTGTCGGAGACCGAGAGCCGTTGACCCTAGGCTGTGCCGATGCGCGACTGGTTCCGCAGCCTGAGTCCGCAGCTCCCGCGCACCGTGCAGACACTCCAGCTGGGCGGACTCGCGAACGCGTTCGGAAACGGCGTCACCCTGCCGTTCGCTCTCATCTACCTCCACAACGTCCAGGGGATCGGGCTCGGGACGGCGGGGCTGATCCTCGCGACGAACGCGGTCGTCAGCATTGTCGCCGGGCCGCTCTCCGGCACGCTCGTCGACCGGTTGGGCGGACAGCGGATCCTCGCCACCGCGCTCGTCTTCCTCGCCGTCGGCTACGCAGGCTACGCCATCGTCGACACCCCGTGGAAGGGGTTCCTCGTCGCCGCCGTGACGGGGATCGGGAACGGCTTCTTCTGGCCTGCGCAATCGACGCTGATCACACAACTCACGCCGGCCGCCAAGCGCCACACCGCCTTCGCGATGCAGCGGGTCGTGATGAACCTCGGCGTCGGGCTGGGCGCGCTCGTCGGCGGGCTGATCGCGACGACCTCGCGGCCCGCGACCTTCGACGTGCTCTGGTTCGTGAACGCAGCGACCTTCGTCGTCTACCTCGGCGTCCTGCTTGCGCGGGTGCCCGAGCCGGCGAGCCCCGAGGCTCGTGCGGCGTCGCACGGTGGGAGCTATGGCCCGGTCCTGCGCGATCGCACGTTCATGGGCGTCGTTGCGCTGAACACGCTCTTCATCTTCGCCGGCATGTCGGGCTTCGAGCTGCTGCCCGTGTACGCGAAGAACGAGGCTGCGGTGACGGAGACGATGATCGGAATCGTGTTCTTCGTGAACACCGTCGTGATCGTGCTCGCGCAACTCCCGGTGACGAAGGCATCCGAGGGCCACCGGCGGATGCGCATCCTCGGCCTGCTCGGCGTTCTCTGGGCGGGTTGCTGGTTGCTCGTGCCGCTCGCCGGCCTCTGGGTCACAGGTGCTGCCGCCGCACTGCTCCTCGCAGTCGTGATGGCCGTGTTCGGGGTCGGCGAGTGCCTGCACGGCGCCGTGCAGGGGCCGCTCGTCGCCGACCTCGCCGACCCCGGCCTGATCGGGCGGTACATGGCGCTCTCGGCGCTCTCGTGGCAGGTCGGCTTTGCGCTCGGCCCGGCACTCGGCGGCTTTGCGCTCGCGGCAAGCCCGAGCGGAACCTGGCTCGCTGCGGCCGCGATCTGCATCGCTGCGAGCGCGGCGGCTCTCGTGCTCGAGCGCTCGCTGCCGCACGCGGTTCGCACGACGTCCGTGCCCCAGCCCGCCTAGCGAGACGCTTGATGTGAATCAGCGGCCGTCGTGGGCGGCGAGGACGTGCTTGGCCCGCGCCTCGAGGGCCGCTTCAGTCGCTGCCCTCGGCCGAGACGAGCGGTCGCATGGTCCAACGTTCTGAGAAGCCGCGCTAGTGTGCCGTTCCGTTGCTTCCGGAAAGCGAGCTCGCAGAGCGAAACGACGCGTGATGGACGTGCCGGAGATCCGATACGCGAGGAGCGGCGACGTCAACATCGCCTACCAGATCGTGGGTGACGGGCCGTTCGACCTTGTCCTCGTCCTGGGCGCCGTCTCGCATCTCGAGGTTTGGTGGGAAGTAGAGGAGCGCGCCTCGTTCCTCCGCCGCCTGGCGAGCTTCGCGCGAGTGCTCGTGTTCGACAAGCGCGGCACCGGCCTCTCGGACGCGGTTGCCGGCCTTCCCGATCTCGAGACGCGGATGGACGACGTTCGCGCGGTGATGGACGCGGCCGGCTCACTGCGCGCCGCCGTCCTCGGAATGTCGGAGGGCGCCCCGATGACGCTCCTCTTCGCAGCCACGTACCCGGAGCGAACCGCCGCCATCGTGATCTGGGGCGGTTTGGTCACCGGACGGCCGACTGCCGACACGCCGTGGGTTTCACCGCCGGAGGAGCGTCTTGCTGGAGCCGCCCAGTCTGAGCGGACGTGGGGAACGTTCGAGGAAGGCGTCCGACTCGTCGACCGTTTCACGCCGAGCCGGAGCGGTGACGCCGAGGAAGCGCGCCGCTGGGCGCGGTGGGCACGCTACGGCGCGAGCCCAGGCGCCGCCGCTGCGCTCAGCCGCATGAACATCGAGATCGACGTGCGGCACGTGCTGCCCACGATCCGCGTGCCGACGCTGATCGTCCACCGGACCGGCGACCGCGCGGTCGACGTCAGGAGCGGGAGGCTCATGGCCGAGCGCATCCCCGGAGCTCGCTTCGTCGAGCTGGCCGGTGAGGATCACTACCCCGTGATCGATCCCGAGCCTTTCATGTCGGAGGTCGAGCGGTTCCTGAGCGGGCTCTGGCAGGAAGGCGCGTGGGCCGAGCCCGAGCAGGACCGCGTCCTGGCGACCGTGCTCTTCACGGACATCGTGGGTGCCACCCAGAAGGCGGCCGAGCTCGGGGACGCGCAGTGGCGCCGGCTGCTGGAGGATCACCACGGGCTCGTCCGCAGGCAGCTGAGCCGCTTTCGCGGGCGCGAGCTCGACACCGCCGGGGATGGCTTCTTCGCGAGCTTCGACGGCCCCGCGCGGGCGATCCGCTGCGCCAGTGCGATCACGGAGTCGGTCAGGGAGCTCGGCCTCGAGGTGCGCGCCGGACTCCATACGGGCGAGTGCGAGCTGATCGACGGCAAGGTCGGCGGCATCGCCGTCCATATCGGCGCCCGGGTCGCGGCCAAAGCGGGAGCGGGCGAGGTGCTCGTGTCGAGCACGGTCAAGGACCTCGTCGCCGGCTCCAACATCGAGTTCGTTGCGCGCGGTGAAGCCGAGCTCAAGGGAATCTCGGGCGACTGGCAGCTGTTCGCGGTCAAGGGCCACTCGCACTAGGCGGCAAGACGAGCAGTGACCGGCGCAGGCTCCGGCGGTACAATGGCGAACATGACGCCCGCGACCGACGATCCTCTGAGTACCCTTGCCGAGCCTGCCCCGCATCCGCAGGAGCACCCGATCGCGCTCTGGCGCGGACGACGTCGCGCGCACGCCGCAGGTCGCTGAGCTCACAGCAGGCGGCCTCACCTGGGTCAACGCGGTCGGACCCGATCTCGACACCGCCCAGGCCCTCGCCGAGCGCTTCGGCTGGCATCCGCTCGACGTCGAGGACGTCGTCTCGAAGCGCCAGCGTCCGAAGGTCGACGACTACGAGGAAGAGCGCTATGTCTTCGCCGTCCTCCACTTCCCGGTCTACGACAAGACGGTTCAGCGCCTCAACGCCGGCGAGCTCGACGTCTTCATCGGCCAGGACTACCTCGTCACCCTGCCCAACCG
>JACDBY010000291.1 GCA_013694685.1 Actinomycetota bacterium | reverse complement strand
AGGTAATGACCGCCGCGGCGTTTATTGTCTGGAAAGACAACAAAATCGAAGCAGCGGCCGTCGAGGCCGGGCTCGGTGGCCGCCACGATGCGACGAACGTGCTCGACGGCGTGCGCGTCGTCGTCCTCACGAACGTCTCGCTCGAGCACACTGAGGTGCTCGGGTCGACGAGGGAGGCGATCGCGGGGGAGAAGCTCGCAGTCGTGCGGTCCGGATGCACGGTCGTCCTCGGCGAGCCCGAGTGGGAGGAGGCGGCCCTCGCGGCGGGGGCAGGACGGGTGATCGTCGAGACCGGGCCTGCGACGGCGGTCGCAGTCGCCGCAGCCGAAGCGTTTCTCGGGCACGAGGTCGATGCGGGCCGGCTCGACGGAGTCACGCTGCCGGGCCGGCTCGAGCACCGTCCCGGCGAGATCCGCGACGGCGCGCATACCCCCGACGGCGTCCGATGGCTCCTCGACCATCTTCCCGCCGGTGACTACACGGTGCTGGCGTCGATCCTCGAAGACAAGGACGTGGACGGGATGCTCGAGAGGCTCGCGACAGTCGGAACACGATTCGTGGCCACACGTTCCTCGCATCCGAGGGCACTGGCCGCTGACGACCTCGCAGAGCGTGCGGCGGCATGGTTCGCTCGGGTCGAGCGGGACGACGAGCCTCGCGCCGCGCTCGACCGCGCGCACGCGCTCGGCGAACCCGTGCTCGTGACCGGCTCGCTCTACCTCCTTGGCGATCTCGACGCGGAGCGGGCAAGTCCATGAGCAGGAAGCTGCGCCGCACACGCGAACGCCTGACTGTGCTCGGCTTTGCGGCGTTTCTCCTCGCCGGGATCGTGGGAGGGGCGTTTGCGGTCGGGTATATCCTCGGCAAGCTCCTCCTCTGACGATGCGCCTTCTCCTCGCCGCCGCCCCAGACGACACGACGTTCTTCGAGTCCGGCACGTGGGGCGCGATCCGCAACCTCGGGATCTTCCTCGCCCTCGTGTTCTGGGCGGCGACGGTCTACTGGGTCTACAAGGACGCACGGCGGCGGATCGACGATCCGTGGCTCGTCGCGATCGCGACCCTGCTCGGTGCCGTGCCGCCGTTCGTCGGCCCGCTCATCTACATGCTCTTCCGACCGCCGGAATACATCGAGGACGTCCGCGAGCGGGAGCTTGAGATCCTCGCGATCGAGGAGCAGCTCGCCGAACGCGACCTCCGCTGCCCCGTTTGCAAGGGCGTCGTCGACTCGTCCTTCCTCGTCTGCCCTGTCTGCACGACGCGCCTGAAGCAGGCATGCGCCGAGTGCGCGGCACCGCTCGAGCCGATCTGGCAGGTATGCCCGTACTGCGCGACACACGTTCCGCCGGGGATCGTGACCGGCGAGGACGTGCTGCAGCCGCTTCGCCGGCAGCGCTCGCGTCGTGGTCGATAGGGCGAGATGTATCTCGCCCCCACGGTCCCCGGACCAGTAGCGTTGCGTAGAGGCGAGATACGTCTCGCCCGCGCCTGCCTTTGAAGAGCGTCTAGGCTTCCCGCGCGGTGGCGGTCGAGACGACACTCGTGCTCGTGAAGCCGGACGGCGTCCGGCGCGGCCTCTGCGGCGAGATCGTCGTGCGCTTCGAGCGCCGAGGGTACGACCTCCGCGGCGCGCGACTCCTCAAGGTGTCGAAGGCGCTCGCCCGCGAGCACTACGGCGAGCATCGCGGGAAGTCGTTCTATGGCGAGCTCGTCGACTTCATCACCTCCGGTACCGTCCTCGCCCTGGCGGTGCGCGGGGAGGGGGCGATAGCGGGCGTGCGAGCGCTCATGGGTGCGACGCATCCGGCCGACTCGGCGCCCGGCACGATTCGCGGGGACTTCGCGACGCTCCTCTCCGAGAACGTCGTGCACGGCTCCGACTCGACGGCGAGCGCCCGTCGCGAGCTGAGGTTGTTCTTCCCCGACGGCCTTCTTTGACCTCGGCGCTCTCCGACGACGCCCGTCGGAGCCGCGAGCTCTTGGCCCGTTCCAACGACGAGTACACGGGCAGGCGAGCGCTGCCTGGGTCGCGGAGGAGATCACCTGGGGAGGAGATCTGGGTCGCAGAGAAGCGGCGATGACCCTCGTCCTCGCCTCGACCTCGCCGCAGCGCCGGGCGATTCTCGAGCAGCTGCGCATTCCGTTCACGATCGAGCCGCCCGTCTACGAGGAGCACGACCCACCCGACGCGGATCCGGTCGCGCTCGTCCGCGACCACGCGGTCGGCAAGGCGCGATCCGTCCATCGACCGGGCGGGGTGACGCTCGGCGTGGACACGACCGTGCACCTGGACGGGCGCGTCTACGGCAAGGCGGCCGACGAGGAGGCGGCGAGGGCGATGCTGGCCGAGCTCGCCGGACGGTGCCATACGGTGCTCTCCGGCGTGTGCCTGCTCACGCCGGGCGGAGTAGACGTCGAGCACGCGGAAACGCTCGTCACGTTCCGCACGTTCGCCGAGGACGAGATCGCCCGGTACGTCTCGAGCGGCGAATGGCGCGGACGCGCCGGCGCCTACGCGATCCAGGGCATCGGCGGCCGGCTGGTGCAACGGGTCGAGGGCGACTATCTGAACGTCGTCGGGCTGCCGGGCGCCCTCCTCGTCGCGCTCCTCGAGGCCCGGGCGCCCGAGCTTCTGGGGTAGGCGAGGGCGAGATGTCTCACCCCTCCGGCCCGCGGCGGCGGCGCCGGGTGATTCCCGCTTGCCGAAACGGCTGCAAATCGCGTCGAAGCTACACTCACCGGGCGCATGGGCCTCTTCCGCTCCATGACCGGCTTCGGTGGCCGCGACATGGCCGTCGACCTCGGCACCGCCAACACGCTCGTCTACGTCCGGGGTCG
Organism: Actinomycetota bacterium; assembly: GCA_013694685.1. GTDB lineage: Bacteria > Actinomycetota > Thermoleophilia > Gaiellales > Gaiellaceae > Gaiella. Next base: position 1,196 of record JACDBY010000291.1, on the reverse strand, counting down.
CGGAATCGTGCTCTCCGAGCCCTCCGTGGTCGCGATCGACCAGCGGACCGGCGACGTCCATGCAGTAGGTGTCGAGGCGAAGCGGATGCTCGGCAGGACGCCGGGCTCGATCTCGGCGATCCGCCCGCTCAAGGACGGCGTGATCGCCGACTTCGACGTGACGGAGCAGATGCTGCGCCACTTCATCCAGAAGGTGCACCAGCACCGTTTCGCGCACCCGCGGGTCGTTGTCTGCGTCCCGTCCGGGGTCACCGGCGTCGAGAAGCGCGCCGTCGAGGAAGCGACGCTCTCGGCGGGCGCGCGCCAGGCGTACCTGATCGAGGAGCCCATGGCCGCTGCGATCGGTGCCGGCCTGCCCGTCGCCGAGCCGACGGGGAACATGATCGTCGACATCGGCGGCGGTACGACCGAGGTGGCGGTCATCTCGCTCGGCGGGATCGTCGTCTCCCAGTCGCTGCGCGTCGGCGGGGACGAGATGGACGAGGCGATCGTCACCCACATCAAGAAGGAGTACAAGCTCCTCGTCGGGCAGCAGACGGCGGAGGAGATCAAGCTCGAGATCGGCTCGGCGCATCCCCTTTCGGAGGAGGTGCAGGCGGAGGTGCGGGGACGCGACATGCTGACGGGCCTGCCGAAGACGGTCGTCATCTCCTCGGACGAGATCCGCCGAGCGCTGGACGAGCCGACCTCGCAAATCGTGGACGCGATCAAGTCCACGCTCGACAAGACACCGCCCGAGCTCGCCGCCGACATCATGGATCGCGGCATCGTGCTCGCCGGCGGCGGCGCCCTGCTCCAGGGCCTCGACGCGCGACTCCGGCACGAGACCCAGATGCCCGTCCATCTCGCCGAGAGCCCGCTCACGTGCGTCGCGGTCGGCTCGGGTCGGAGCCTCGAGGAGTTCGAGGCGATCCACCGCTCGAACCGCGCACGCGCCCGTCGGAACGGCAACCGGCGGTAGCCCGCGGGTGTCCGGCTTCGCCGGCCACCTAGCACTGCAGTTCTAGTGGCGGTCGACGAAGTCGAGCGCCAGGGCGACAGTTCGAACCGCCGGTACTCTGTCGCGGTGCGCAACCGCACCGCACGGACGGCGGTGCTGGGCGTCAGCGTCCGGCGTCCCACCGACGGCAAGCACTCGTCGCGATCGACCGCCGTCCTCCGGCGCCGGCTCGTCGTGGGCTCGCTCGTCCTCGCCT
>JACDBY010000261.1 GCA_013694685.1 Actinomycetota bacterium | reverse complement strand
CCGTCGGCTCGAAGACGTTCACGGTCACACTCCAGAAGGGGAAGACGTACCGTTTCGTGTGCGACCCGCATTCGTCGTCGATGCGCGGCTCGTTCAAGACCGCCAGCTAGTGCCGTGTCTCGCAATGATCCACCGGAAACTGCTCCGGTGGAACGTTGCGATTCCGGCGGCACTAGGTGCCGGACAGGTCCGGCACCTACACGGTTTCGGGTCCGACGCTACGGAGACATGGCACTCGCACGTGTCCGACTTCAGTCGGACACGTGCCCTCCGGGGACTACACGTTGTGAGTGTCGCGCGTGAGCGGGATGCTCACAACGCCCGTGTCGCCGATCTGCCACGCCGCCAGTTCGTCGAGGCGGACGGAGTAGACGAGGTACGGCTGGTCGCGCCAGAGGCCGATGCGCTCCACGTCGGTGCGAGAGGGTCGCGGAGCCGACGAGACGTGGGAGTGGACGACCGCCTGCTCGACGTCGCGGTCGCCGATTTCGGCCCACACGACGGGGTCGAGCCGCAGCTCGAAGTAGAACGGCGAGGGCGAGGCGTTCTCGGCCGGGACGTACTCGACGGCCACGTCGCCCTCCAGGAGGAGGAGCCCGCACGCCTCGTTTGGCAGCTCCGCGCGGGCGTGGGCGGCGATCGCCCCGCGTACCGCGGCCGAGATCACCACCAGACGGTCTGCTCCATCGACTCCGCGACGCCCTCGTCCGGGGTCTCCCAGAAGTCGGCACTCAGGTACTTCCAGCCGCCGTCGGCGAGGATCGCGACGACGACGCCGCCCTCGTCCAGCTCGCCCGCGAGCCGGCGGGCAACGTGCACGACCGCACCCGAGGAGACGCCGGCGAAGATCCCCTCGGCTGCCAGCAGCTGACGCACGGCGACCACCGACTCCTCGTTCGAGACGAGGAGCTTCCGGTCGAGCCGCGAGACGTCGAGGATGGGTGGGACGTAGCCGTCGTCGAGGGAGCGGAGCCCCATCACCGGGTCACCGGGGAGCGGCTCGGCGGCTGCGACGACGACGTCGGGGAACGACTCGCGCAGCCGCTCGCCGACACCCATCAGGGTGCCGCCGGTCCCGAGCCCCGCGACGACCACGTCCACGCGATCGAGTGCCGCGGCGATCTCCGCGCCGGTGCCGTCGTAGTGCGCCCGCGGGTTCGCGGGATTCGCGTACTGGAACGGCACGAACCAGCGCGGATCCGACTCCGCCAGCTCGAGCGCCAGCCGCACCGCGCCGTTCGACCCCTCGGCGGCGGGCGAGAGGATCAGCTCCGTGCCGTAGAGACGCAGCAGGCGCTTCCGCTCGTCGGTCGCGTTCTCGGGGAGGACGCAGGTGAGCGGGTAGCCGCGGAGCGAGGCGACGAGCGCGAGCGAGATCCCGGTGTTCCCGGACGTCGGCTCGAGGAGGGCGCGGCCCGGCTCGAGCTCGCCGGAGGCCTCGGCGGCGTCGATCATCGCCAGCGCAACGCGGTCTTTGATCGACCCGGTCGGGTTCTGACCCTCGAGCTTGGCGAAGATCCGCACTCCCGGCTTCGGGGCGAGGCGCGTCAGCTCGACGAGTGGCGTCCCGCCGACCAGGTCGAGGACGCCCGCGACGACAGGCCCGCGCGAGAAAGGTGCACGTGCCGCGGGGACACCTTCGTCCCGGGACGGAGCGCCGCCTGCCATCGCCGGCAGGAGGATGACGGTCGAGCCTTCCGTGACGCGCGTGTCGAGCCCCTCGAGGGTGCGGACATCCTCGCCGCCGAGATAGACGTTGACGAACGGCGCGATCTCGCCATCCGAGAGGATCTGCGGCCCGAGCGCGGGGTGGCGCTCGACGAGGTCGTCGATCACCGCGCGGACACTGTGGCCGCTCGCCTCGACCTGTCGGGCGCCCCCGACCTCGGCGCGGAGCGTCGGGGGGATCCGGACGGTGATCACGTCGCGTGCACCGCGTTGCCTGAGCAGAACTCGACGTAGTCGATGTAGTCCGTGATCGTGGGCGCGTCGCCGCAGACTGGGCAGTCGGGGTTCCGCGTGATCGTCACCTCGTCGAACGTCGTCGCGAGCGCGTCGAAGAGCAGAAGCCGTCCGGCGAGCGTCTCGCCGGCGCCGAGCACGAGCTTGATCGCCTCGCTCGCCTGGAGCGAGCCGACGATCCCCGGGAGCACTCCGAGCACGCCGCCCTCGGCGCAGCTCGGTGCGAGCTCGGGTGGCGGTGGGGACGGGTAGAGGCAGCGGTAGCAGGGACCGTGCTTCGGGTGGAAGACGGTGGCCTGACCCTCGAAGCGATAGATCGACCCGTGGACAACTGGGATGTCGTGCCAGACCGAGGCGTCGTTCAGGAGATATCGGGTGGGAAAGTTGTCGGTGCCGTCGACGATCACGTCCCAGCCGTGGGCGAGGATCCGCTCGACGGATTCCGAGTCGAGTCGCTCCTGGAACGGCATCACCTCGACGTCGGGGTTGAGCGCCTCCACGGTGCGCCGGGCGGAGTCGACCTTCGGCTCGCCGAGCCGCTCGGTCGAGTGGACGATCTGCCGCTGGAGGTTCGAGTCGTCGACTACGTCGGGGTCGACAATCCCGAGCGTCCCGACGCCTGCCGCGGCGAGATAGAGGGCGGCGGGCGAGCCGAGTCCCCCGGCGCCGATCAGGAGGACACGAGACTCGAGCAACCGTTTCTGCCCTTCCTCGCCGACCTCGGGGATCAGCAGATGACGGGCGTATCGCGAGCGTTGCGCGGCCGAGAGCGTGACCGGCGTCTCGAACGGGTAGCCGTTCCGCTTCCAGTCGGCGAAGCCGCCCGCGAGATTGACCACGTTCTCGTAGCCGAGGTCGAGCAGCGACTTGCTCGCGAACGCCGAGCGCGCGCCGCTTCCGCAGTAGACGACGAGCGCGCGCTCCCGGTCGGGAACCAGCGTTTCGACGCGCGACTCGAGGTTGTTGCGCGGCAGGTGGATCGCGCCGGGCAGGTGCCCCTCGTCCCACTCCTCGGTCAGTCGCACGTCGACGAAGAGCGGCGGATCCACGCCCTCGAGGAGGGCGTGGGCCTCCGGCGTCGAGATCTCCTCGATCTCGGCCTTGGCCGCGGTGAGCAGCTCGCGATAGGTCGTCATTACTTTCCTGAATATAGCGAGTGGGCTCGGCCCGCCGCGGCTACCGTGGCGCCGTGTCGCCGTTCACCCGCGTCGTCGCGCTCACCGCCGTCGCGGCGGGTGCCGTGGCGGCTCTCGCGGTCGGGCTCGCGGCTGTGCAGAGCGATCCGGTAGGAGTGGCGGAGCGGCGCAC
>JACDBY010000034.1 GCA_013694685.1 Actinomycetota bacterium | reverse complement strand
GCTACAGGAGAGCGCTGACCTGCTCGTCTTCGCGGATGAGCACCATGCCTACTACGGGCGCTCGTTCTCGAACGCGATTCGCGACCTCAGCCCGCACGTGCTGCTCGGGCTGACTGCGACGCCCCATCGGCAGACGCCAGAGGACGAGATCATCTACCGCTACCCCCTCGCGGCAGCCATCGCGGACAAGCTCGTAAAGACACCTGTGATTGTGGGTCGCAAGGACGACCGAACCGACGCGACCACGAAGCTGCTTGATGGGGTGGCGCTGTTGGAGTTGAAGGAACGGGCGATGGCGCGCTACGTCGCCGAGACTGGCGCGTCGCCGACGCCGCCGGTGATGCTCGTCGTCGCGCCGACCATCGACGAGGCCAACGAGGTCAGCCGCATCATCGGCGACCCCTCCTTCGCAGGCGGGGCGTACGCCGAGCGCGTGCTGACGATCCACTCGGATGCGCCGGACGAGGCTCTCGCCGCGCTTGAGACGCTCGAAGCGCCCGACACGCCGCATCGGATCGTCGTCTCGGTCGGGATGCTCAAGGAGGGATGGGACGTGAAGAACGTCTACGTCATCTGCTCTTTGCGCGCGTCAGTGTCGGACTTGCTGACCGAGCAGACGCTCGGCCGTGGCCTGCGACTGCCATTCGGCGAGTACACCGGGATCGAGATTCTCGACACCCTCGAAGTGCTCGGGCACGAGCGGTACGAGCAGTTGCTCAGGAAGGCCGGGGTGCTGAACGAGAAGTTCATCGACCGGCGGACGCGAGCCGTGCTCGTCCGCAACGCAGAAGGGTCGCTCGTGCCAACTACCGAAACGAGCGCAGTCGATGCGGGGATCGCTATTGCAGCCGAGGAGGGGATCACGGCCGAGGGGACGCCGGTGATCGCGTCGGTCGAGGACTACAAGGCCCAGGCCGAGCAGCAGGTCGAGGCGTTACAGACCGAGCTTCATCCGCGGGACGACGCAGAGCCGCTCCGCATCCCGCGCCTGCGGATGACGCCGGTAGCGAACCACTTCTCGCTCGCCGACATCACCGAGTACGACCCGTTCTCGACCCTTGGCAAGAGGATCGCCTCCGATCCGCAGGGGGAGCTTCGACGGATGCGACTGAGCGCGAGGATCGTCGAGGATGCTGCCGGTCTGCGCCGTACTGAGTTGGTCACAGCGGCGGCAGTCGATCTGGTCGAGTCGCCTGGATCGCTCCTGCCGTTGGAGGACGCTCGCCGCTCCCTCGTCGAGCACGTGCTCAATGCGCCCGCCGTGGCCGCGCGTGCGGCCGAGCGCAACGCCGTCGGCCCCCTGATCGACTCCTTCATCGAGGGCCTCGGCGACAAAGCAACAACCGTGCTCTCGGGCTTCATGGAGCGCGCCGCCGCCGGATTGATCGCCGCGATCACAGATGCGCAGCGAGCGTTCGACTCGAAGCCCTCCTACGAGGAGGTCGTAGAGGTCACCGACTTCCGGCCGATCCGGCTCGCGAAGCCCGAGACGAGCAACGACCTCGTCGGTGGCTTCAAGCGCGGCGTCGGCTACGAGGGCTACAAGAAGTCTCTGTACGCCCAGGACTGGTTCGACAGTTCAACCGAGCGCACCGCCGCGAACATCTTTGATCAGGCCGACGAGGTGAGCTACTGGACACGGCTGCAACGCGGCGATCTCCCGATCCTGTGGAGCGGCGCAGGCCGTGAGTACAACCCAGACTTCATCGTGGTCGAGACGGATGGCGTGTGCTCGGTCGTCGAGGTGAAGATGAACAAGGAGATGACGAGCGCGGAGGTGAAGGAGAAGCACGAGGCGGCTCGCCGTTGGGCGAACCACGTCTCCGCCGACGACAAGGTCAAGAGAACGTGGCGCTACCTGCTCGTGTCCGAGGCCGACGTTGCGACCGCGAAGGGTTCCTGGGCCGCGCTCAAGAAGCTCGCCTCGTAGTCTCGAAGCTGCTTGACGAAGCTCCGGATCAAGGCGAGGTCGCCGTCGTCTGGAACAACAGCGCCGCCGCCGGGGGAAGATGATCGAGACCTGTGTCCGATAGGCTCGCTACGCTTCTTGCGCCACGGTTTCGCCGCCG
>JACDBY010000217.1 GCA_013694685.1 Actinomycetota bacterium | reverse complement strand
AGCCTCGAGCGGGCGGCGAGTTCCGAAAGCGCGGCGCCCAAGCCGCCTTCCGTCAGGGTGCGCGGATGAATTCCCTGCGCAAAGCCACGGAGTTCCGCTCGTGCCGACTCAAGCTCGACCTCGACCTCGACAAGCCCGGTTTCTGCGGCTTGGGTTGCGCTCCCGCGCGCGTGCACGAGCAGGTCGGTTACTCCGGCGAGTCGCTGCTCTGCCCCCTCGCGCAACTCCCGCTCGAGACGGCGCCGCTGCGCGTCGGTCGCCTCGACGATCCGGCGGCGGGACGCTGCGAGCTCGACGACTCGCGCGCGCACCTCCGCCTGGAGCCGGGCGTTCGAGACCGCCATTCTCGCGACCGAGGCGACCGCTTCGACCAGCGCCCGGTCCTCGAGCACCGCCTGGTCGTGGACGAGCACGGCGACCGGTTCGCCGCCATGCACGATCGGCGTCACCGCTCTTCCGGCGCCGGGTTCCGGGAGGTTGACAGGGCGGCCGGCGTCGTCGACGTAGCGCCCTTCCTCCGGCAGCCAGTAGCCGAGCGCGAGCGAGCGGTCACCAAGTGCTCGCCCGAGCTCGTCCCGCAGCGTCCGTGTGTCCGCTTGCTTTCCGAGGTCGACGACGAGGTCGGTGACGACGGCCTCCGCCCAGCGCCCGCGCAGAAGATCCACGAGGAGGAGGACGGCGAGGGACGCGATCACGATGTCGTAGGCCCATAGAAGCTCGCGGTCCGCATCCCAGCCGGCCAGCCGCTGCGTGGCGCCGAGCGCGAGCACTCCAGCGAAGGCGATCGCCGCGGCGAAGGCCGGATTGCCCGCGCGCCGAGCTGTACCCGAAGCGCGGAGGAAGACGTCGGCGGCCGCGGCGGCGACGAGAACGGCGAGGACGAGCGTCACGACGTCGTTCCGCGCGACGGGCTCGACCACCACGCTCGCGTACGCGGCGCCGACGGTCGCCTGTGCGAATCGCCGTCGGAGGCGCCCGGTCGGATACGAGATGTGAAGGTGGACGAGCGGCGCCCGGTGGAGGTGGAGCGCGCCCTGCCAGAAGTTGCCCGCGAACCAGGAGACGCCGGCGAGCGCCATCAGCGGCCCAACACGGCTCCCGGAACGTCGTTCCCAGGCGACGATCCCGCACGTCACGAGGACGAGGCCGACAACGGCGTCGGCCAGAACAAGCTCGAGCTCGCCCGGCCGGTACGAGGCCCATTCGGCCGCGACCGCTAGCCCAACCGCGACCGGAAACAGCGCGAGCCGCAGGAGCCGCACGACGGGCTACCCGCCTGCGAGCGCGGCGAGCGCCGGGCCAGAGAGCTCGCTCTTCGCGATGAACCCGCGGGCGCCACTTCGGGTCAGTCGACGACGGTACGAGGAGACGTCGCGGCTGGACGTGAAAACCACAGCCGGGCTGGCGCTGTTCTGCAACAGGGCAGCGCAGACGGCGAAGCCGTCCATGTCGGGCAATGCCACGTCGAGCAGGACGAGCTCCGGCTCGAGCTTTCGCGCCAGCGCGACCGCCGATGCTCCGTCCGTCGCCTCGCCGACGACGTCGAAGCCCTCAGCCTCGAGCAGTGCGCGGGCAAACGACCGGAAGCCGGCGTGGTCGTCGACGATCAGGACGGTCGCCGCCACCGATGAATCGTCGCACGAGTCCGGTCTGCCCGCACCAGGGGTAGCCCTAGACCCAAGTGATCCGTCAACGTCCGGCACTGTCAACTCCCTCTCTAGCGAAGGAGGTGGTCGCCTTTGCGCCAGCACCGGCAACGTAGACCGCTTGTTTGCAGGCACTTTCTGTTGCTGGGAGCTGAATCGGCAAGCCTCGACGGTGGTCGCTTGAGACCGCGCGTGCCCGCCCGTCCGAAAATGTACCCGCCTCGTACCCGCGAGACGCCGACGCGGCGTCCGGGCAGACAACATAAAAACCCATTTGCAGGGCTTTTTAGAAGCCCTCTGACGGACTCGAACCGTCGACCCCCTCCTTACCATTTCCGAGGAGGGAAGCGCGGGCACGCGCGGGTCTGCGAAGGCACGAAAGCCGCGCAAGCCAAGGG
>JACDBY010000215.1 GCA_013694685.1 Actinomycetota bacterium | reverse complement strand
CTACTGCGTTGCGAACATGCCCGGCGCCGTGCCCGTGACCTCGACGAAAGGGCTCACGAACGTGACGCTGCCCTATGTCGAGGCGATCGCCGATCGGGGAACGTCGGGTGCGATCGCCGCCGACCCGGCGCTCGCGCGAGGCGTCAACGCGATCGCAGGCAAGCTCACCTACGAGGCCGTCGCCGAGGCGCACAACTTCCCGTTCACCCCGCTTGCAGACGCCGAGCGCGCCTTCGTCTAGCCGGCCTCGTCAGTCTGATGGAGGATTCGTTAGCCCGGCTTGGCTGCTGCCTCCATATCACGGCGGGTGAACAGCTCCTGGTACCCAAGCGCCCGGTTGAGCTCCCTCATCGGCAGATTGTCTAGATCGTTGCCAGTCAGGATCTCTCTGATGGCGTGCGCCGCGGCCCATCGGATCGTGGCGATCTTGGCGAGACGCGCAAGGCCGCGCCCACGGAGTTCGGGCAGCGTCGCCGTCCACTCATTCTCGGCGCGGCGCTGTGATCGATCGATCAGTAGCCACGACAGCGACACGATGCGCTCGTTCGCGTCTACGACGACGACGCTCGCATCGTCGTCGAGTGCCGGGTTGTCGACGATAAAGCGCCGCCACTCCTTCAGGGTCACGCGGTTCGCAGGATCACCGAGTGGGATCCCTCCCGAGACGCCGACGAACTCGAAGAGCTCTAGGTCTCGCGCACGTACCTCCCGCAGCGCGACGGTGCGAAAGCCCTCGGTTGGTTTCAGCTCCAGAGCGCTTTCGCGCGGGTCGAGTCGCGAGATCACCTCGGCGTCGTATTGCGCGAAACCGCGGCCCTCGACGAAGAGGAGCCCCGCTGGGTCGGCGTCTACCTCGACAGTCAATTTCTTCGCGTCAGCCAGGTGCGCGACCGCGCGGTCCCACAACTGGGTCCCGATCCCGCGCTTCCTGCGATCCTCGCGCACACCGACCCACAAGCGACCCTTCCCGACCTCGCCGCCGAACCACTGGAGGTATGCCGTCGCGAAGCCCAGAGTGTCCCCGCCGGCGGTCGCCACCCACGACTGCCGCCGCGCCCGCGAGGGCTCGCCTAGCTGCCGGTGGCGAATCGAGTCCGCGGTTTGGATGGAGGCGGGCGCGAGGCTGGACAGCAAGACCGCCACCGGTTCTGCGTCGTCGGGCGCGAAGGCCCGGATCTCAAGACCAGAGACGCTCATTCGTCATCGCCGTGGTTCGCGATGGATCACTCGGCCGCGGGCAGCCGCACCGGCGGAGCGATGACCGGGACGACCTCGAACGCCATGAGGTCGCTCCATAACGCCCACCCGAGTCTTAGCTCTTCGCCTTCGCGTCGGCCTCGGCCTCGGCCTCGCGTTGCGCCTTGGCGCTCTCCGACGGGGAGATTCTGACAACGAGCCACGTCACAGCGGACGCGAGCGCGAGGATCGCGAGGATGTACAGCGTGAGCGAGAGGAGGCTGATGACGTCTTCCACCGTCCATCTAGGATAGCCCGATGCCGCGCGCGTGCGTCATCGTGCTGGACGCCGTGGGGGCGGGCGCACTTCCCGATGCGGCCGATTGGGGGGACGAGGGCTCGGACACGCTCGGGAATGTCTCGCGGGCCGTCGGTGGACTCGACCTGCCGAATCTCGAGGCTCTCGGTCTCGGCAACGTCGAGCCGCTCGACGGGTGCCCGCCGCAGCCGTACGCCCCGGCGGTCGCCGGCAGGCTCCTCGAGCGTTCCAAGGGCAAGGACACCACGGCAGGCCATTGGGAGCTGATGGGCGTCGTGACACCGACGGCGTTTCCGACGTATCCGTACGGGTTCCCGGACGAGGTGATCGACCCGTTCATGAACCGCACCGGCCGCGGCGTGATCGGCAACAAGCCCGCCTCGGGGACGGAGATCATCCAGGAGCTCGGTGAGGAGCACCAGCGCACCGGCAAGTGGATCGTCTACACCTCGGCCGACTCGGTGTTCCAGATCGCCGCGCACGAGGAGACGATCCCGCTCGAGGAGCTGTACGACGGCTGTCGCGTCGCTCGGGAGCTCCTGACCGGCAAGCACGCGGTCGGGAGGGTGATCGCGCGACCCTTTCTCGGCGAGCCGGGCCAGTACGAGCGCACAACGAACCGGCACGACTTCTCGCTCGAGCCGCGCCGGCCCAACTACCTGTCGGCGGTTCGCGCGGCCGGGCAGACGGTCTACGGGGTCGGGAAGATCTCGGACATCTTCGCCGGCTGCGACATCGACGAGTCGTTCCCGACGAAGTCGAACGTCGACGGCATCAATCGCACGATCGAGCTGCTCGAGAACATCGAGTCGGGCCTCGTCTTCGCGAACCTGGTCGAGACAGACCAGCTCTGGGGTCACCGCAACGATCCCGTCAACTTCCACCGCTGCCTCCAGGACTTCGACCGGCGTCTGAACGACATCCTCGAGGCTCTGCGCGAAGGCGATCTGCTTATCCTCACCTCGGATCACGGCTGCGACCCGACGACCCCGTCGACCGACCACTCGCGCGAGCACGCCCTGCTACTCGCGTACGCCGCCGGGAAAAACGCCGCCGGGCGGATCCACGAGGACGGCGAGTTCGCCGACGTCGGCGCGACGGTGTGCGCCTGGCTCGGGGCGAAGCATCCAGGAAAGGGCGCGCCGGGCCGGCCCGTCGTCGAGCGATGAGATCCGACGACCCGACCTATGTCCGTGAGCAGTACGCGGTCGAGGACGGGCTCGCGGCGCGAGCCTCGATCTACGGTGGGGGTGGAACCGACGTGCGCGACGTCGTGCTCGAGGAGCTTGCCCGCGTCCGTCCGGAGAGGCTGCTCGAAGTGGGGTGCGGATGGGGCGAGCTGGCGGAGCGGATCGCGGACGAGCTGGAGTGCAGGGTCGTCGCACTCGACCAGTCCGAGCGCATGGTCGAGCTCTCGAGGGAACGGGGTGTCGATGCGCATGTGGCCGACGTGCAAGCGCTTCCGTTCGGCGACGACGAGTTCGACGCGGTAGTCGCAGCGTGGATGCTGTACCACGTTCCCGCCCTCGATCGCGCATTGAGCGAGTGTGCCCGGGTGCTGCGGGCCGGCGGGACATTCATCGCCGTGACCAATGCAGCCGCCGACTTCTCCGAGCTGTGGGACCTCGTCGGAAGGGACACGTCGTCCAGGCTCCTGACGTTTCGTGCCGAGAACGGGGAAGAGACGCTCTCGCGACATTTCGATCACGTCTCAAAGCACGACGTTTTGGGAGAGGTCGTGTTCAACGACTCCGACGCCGTGCGTCGCTACGTCGGCTCGTCGTCTCTTGGCCGCCAGTACCTCGACGGCATACCAGAGCTGACGGAGCCCCTGGTTGCACGCAAGCGTGTGACGGTGTTCGTCGCGACGACCCGATCGGAGCGGGTGCCTGGCTGAAGCCGGGCACCGATGGGACGGACGGCGCGGCCGGGAAATCGGTGTCTGGCTTCAGCCAGACACCTGCCTTCCGCCGGCCCAGCACAAGCGACAGTCTGTTAGAAGGAACGCGTGCTGCGCCCTGCCGAGCTGATCGAGCAGAAGCGGAACGGCGGTGAGCACGATCCCGCCGAGCTCGCGGAGCTGATTCTCGCCTACGCCCGCGACGAGGTGCCCGACTACCAGATGGCGGCGTGGTGTATGGCCGTCTACTTCAACGGTCTCACGAACGACGAGACCCACGCGCTGACCGACGCGATGATCCGGTCGGGCGAGACGCTCGACCTCGGTTCCGCGCTCGGGCGAAAGGTCGTCGACAAGCACTCGACCGGAGGGGTCGGCGACAAGACCTCGCTGGCCGTAGGCCCGATCGTCGCCGCGTGCGGCGTGCCTCTCGGGAAGATGAGCGGTCGCGGCCTCGGGCACACGGGCGGCACGCTCGACAAGCTCGAGTCGATTCCCGGGTTCCGCGTCGAGCTCACGACGGACGAGCTCGTCGCGCAGCTTCGCGACGTCGGCGTCGCGATCGTCGGCCAGACGGCCGACCTCGTGCCGGCCGACAAGAAGCTCTACGCACTGCGGGATGTGACCGCGACGGTCGACATCGTGCCTTTCATCGCCAGCTCGATCATGTCGAAGAAGCTCGCCGCCGGAGCGGACGCGATCGTGCTCGACGTCAAGGTCGGCGACGGAGCGTTCATGAAGACCCTCGACGACGCGCGGGAGCTCGCCGTACAGATGCGTGAGATCGGCGTCCGCGCGGGACGCGAGGTGACCTGCCTCCTGACGGACATGGATCAGCCTCTCGGACGAGCGGTCGGAAACGCCCTCGAGGTCGAGGAAGCCCGCGACACGGTGCGCGGCGAGGGGCCGCCGGACTTCACCGAGCTCGTGCTCGAGGCGTGCGCGCGGCTGCTCGCCCTGTCGGACCTCGGCATCGGCGTCGAAGAGGGGAGACGTCGCGCAGAGGCTGCCGTCGAGGACGGCTCCGCGC
>JACDBY010000186.1 GCA_013694685.1 Actinomycetota bacterium | reverse complement strand
TGACGGAGGGGAGAGCTGCGCTCGAGGCCGCTGCGCGTACACCGCTCACGATGATCGCCTACCCGCACGGACGGGCGGACGGGCGGGTGGCCCGAGCGGCTCGCGACGCTGGGTTCCGCTTCGGTTTCACGGGCCGCTGCGTGCCGGTCGGGCAATCCTCCGATCCGTTGCTCCTCGGTCGCGTCGAGCCCAGTTTCCGGTCCGTCGAGGGCTTGGCCGTCCAGCTCGTGCAGACGCTGTTGCAGCGGCCTCACCGGTAAAGCTCGAGCCACGCCGGTCTCCGGGCGACGCGCTCTGTCTGGCCGAGTGCGCCGGGGAATGCGCCGCGAAGCTCGCTTGCGGCCGCGAAGGCTCGGGCGCCGAGGAATGCCCCGGCAGCGCGTACGACGTTTTCCGGTGCGACCGTCCCCCGGACGTACGTTCGCGCCGCGGTGAGGCGGCGGCCCGCCCGAAGGTGGCCGCTCGCCGCCCAGCGGGCGAAGCGGGCGCGGTCGAACTCGACACCGGCACGCTCGCTCGCCGTCCGGTGTTTCGCGACGAGGTAGCCGAACTCGCCAAAGACGTCGCGGCGGTCGACGACCAGCATGCTGCGGTTGTGCACGAGGAGCGCGACGAGCACGTCTCCGATTGCCGCGCCGGGCGCCGCGAGCGCCAGCCGAATCCAGAGATCCCAGTCGGCGAGCTGGAACAAGCGCTCGTCGAAGCCTCCCAGCGATCGCAGCACGTCAGTCCGCGCGAGAACGTTGGATCCTCCTCCCCAGAGGACGTTCCAGCGCAGGAGCGCCGCGGCGAGCGTCTCCGCCCCGGGCGGAGCGTGACCGTGGATGAGGCGGTGTCGGTCGTCGACCCAGACCGTGCCCGCATACGCGAAGCCGGCGCCTGCGGTGTCGGCTCGGTCGATCTGCGCGCGGAGCTTGTGCGGCGCCCAGACGTCGTCGTCATCGAGGAAGGCGACCCATTCAGCCTGCGCTTGCCGGATGCCCGCATTCCGAGCCGCCGCGACGCCCCCCGGCTGTGCATGGCGGACGACGCGGACACGCGGGTCGTCGAGACCGGGGAGTCCGGACGGCATCGCGTCGGTGGAGCCGTCGTCGACGACGGTGACTTCCAGCTCGACGTCCTCCTGGCCAAGCGCGGCCGCGAGTGAGGTCGCAGCCATGAGTGGCCAGCGATCTCGGGTCGGGATGACGACGGTGACCTCGGGGGAGGGTCTCAACCTTCGCCCGCCGTGCCGACGGTTCCGCGGGCGGAAGCGAAGATCCTCCAGCCCTCGAGCAGGCCGCGCGGCAGACCAGCGGGGATGCCCTGGGCGGCATCCGACCACCGCGGTCTGCCGAGGACGAGCCGCGCGGCGGTTCCGCGGAGACCCGCGAAGGCGTCGTACGCAATCCAGCGAAGCATGCGCATGTCCCCCAGCCGGAGATGCTTGGCATAGAAGATTCCCTGCGATCTCGCGTAATCGACATACCAGCGCTCGAGATCCTCGCGTGAGCGCCACTCGTGATGCCACACGGTGAGGTCCGGCTGGTACCGCAACGGCTTTCCCGCCCGGAGCCAGCGGTAGCAGAAGTCGTTGTCCTCCGCGGCGGGCTTGATCCTCTCGTCGAAGCCACCCAACGCGAGCGCTTCGCGCCGGTCGCAGGCCATGTTGCCCGTGTAGAGCGCTCCGAAATGCATCTCACCCGTCCACACTCGGGGCGCTGAGTCGGCGCGGATCGAAGGTACGGCTCCCGGGTCGCCGCCCGGCAGTACCCGCCCCGTGACGATGCCACGCGGTTCCTCGACCATGTACTCGTAGCCGAGTCCGGTCCAGTCGTGCGCAACCGTGCAGTCGTCGTCCGTTACGAGCACGAGATCGTACGCCGCTGCCAGCAGGCCGACGTTGAGGGCAAGAGCGCGGCCGCGCTCGGCACAGGGCACCCGCCGGGCACCGGAACCTGCGAGCTCCTCGACGAGCGTTGCAACGGCCGTACCGCCGCTTTGATCCACGACGAGGAACTCGCTCGCCCGGGGACGGCAGGCGAAGAGCGACTCCAGACACGCCCTGAGGAGGTCGATCCTCCCGATCGTACGGACGAGCACAGAAGCGGGAACGGTTTCAACCATTGCCGTCCGACAGTCGACCGCCTCCGGCGCACGTCATGTCGCGTACCTGCGCAGCCAGTCGGGCGCGGCTGCCGGCGGCGGCGTGCGCCGCTGGCGGCCCGTAACTCTGCGCACACCGGCGCTGCCGCGCTTGGCGAGCAGCGCGTCCGCGCCGCGCATGAGGTTGCCCAGCGACCGGTAGCGGAGAGCGCTGCGAAAGTACAGCTGCGCAGCCTCCGTATGCAAGCCTGCGCGGCTGCGCTGTCCCGCCACCCAGCGTGAGTAGCCCAGGCGGTCGGGAGACATCCGCCGCGGCGGGGTAGCCGAGGCGTGCTTGCGGACTAGGCGGTCGATCTCCGTGGAGGGATCGTCTATGGCATGGATGTTCCCAGGGTGCAGGAGGTAGGCAACGAGCACGTCCTCGCAGAACGCCGCGCTGCCTGCCTGCTCGAGCCCGATCCAGAGGTCCCAGTCGGCGATATGGACGAAGGTCTCGTCGAACCCGCCGAGCGAGCGGAGGAGACTGGTGCGCGCGATCACGTTGGAGCACCCGGCTGGGATGAGTGATGCCCGGCTCAGCTTCTCTCGCAGCTCGTCCGGTCGAGGGAGATAGAGCGTGTCGAGCACGATGCCCCGCTCGTCGACGGCGATCGCGCCTGCGTAGACGAAATCGGCCCGGGCGCCGCGCGCCGCGCCGAGCTGCTGACTCAGCTTGCGGGGCGACCAGACGTCGTCGTCGTCGAGGAAGGCGATCCACTCGCCGCGCGCCACGGCGATTCCGGCGTTTCTCGCAGCCGCCATCCCGCCGGTGCGATCCCGTCTCACCACGCGCAGGCGCGCGTCGTCGACTCCCGCTAGGCGGCCCGAAGTGCCGTCGGTCGAGCCGTCATCGACCACGACGACTTCGAGTTCCACCCCCTCCTGCTCCAGAGCCGACGGAAGGGCGCGGGAGCCGAGCAGTGGCCAGCGGTCTCGGGTCGGGATGACCACGGAGATCTCGGGCCGATCAGTCAGCGTGTGGTCGCCTCGCGGTCACGAGCAGGTTCATGGGCAGCGTCATCGGGCCGCGTGCGTGGCGCTCCTCGAGCGTGTCGAGCATAGAGGCGAAGCCGTTTATGACCACGTAGACGGGGCCGAAGAGCGGCCGAACCGGTGACGGGACACGAGACCTGAACCGCTCGAGCATCGTTCCGGTGAGCGTGGCCCAGACGATCGCGCGGCCACCGTTCTCGACGATCCGAACGTCCTCCCAGTCGCGGAGGAGGTGAGCGAGCTCGGGCCCTGTGTAGCGATGCTCGAGGATCGTCGAGTCGTACTCCCAGGCGAAGGGAACCGAGACGAGCGTCCGACCGCCGGGACGCAGCACCCGGCGGATCTCACGGAGGCCGTGCTCGGGATCCTCGACGTAGTGGAAGGCCTCGTAGCACGTGACGAGGTCGAACGACGAGTCCTCGAACGGCAGGAACTCGCCGGAGACGACGTCGGCGGCCCCATAGGGGTTGCCCTCCACGTCGAGGCCGATACAGCGCGCCCCCGTGGGAAGCAGATCGTCGTAGGGGCGGCTGCCGCAGTAGACGTCGAGGACGTCCCGGACGGGCTCGTCGAGCTGCGCGAGCGCCGCTCTCACGTCCTCCACGAGCCGGCGCACGTGCAGGTAGTCGAACTGTGTCCAGCGGGGATGGCGACGAGTCCGCCGGATCGCCTCGAGGTCGCGCGCCGGGGCCCCGCCGGCGGCGCCGGTGCTGCTCGTGCTCACGCCTCTTCCCTCGGTGATACCGGGCGGATGAGCGACCTGGCGGCCTTCGAGGCGACGAGCCGCGAGAGGAGCCGAAGCTCACGGAGGACGCCGCCCTTGTCCTCTCGCACGGCACGCCCGAGATGTGTGAGGTAGGCCTCTCGGTGCGACCACGCCATGACGAGCTCGACCTGAGCGAGCGCCGCGCGCTCGAGCTTCGTCCCTCGCTGCTCGGGATGGCGGTCGAAGTACCGCTCGATAACGAGGTGCATTCCTTCCGCGCCCAAGCGGTGGGACGACTCGGAGTGGGGGAGGCCCGCGCTCGCGGCGCCTGCGTGCCGACGGTAGCGGGAGACGGTTCGATCGTCCCCGCGTACCGGAGCCAGCTCGAGCGCCCGCAGAAGGAAGTCCCAGTCCTGGCAGACGGTGATCTCGGAATCCCACTCGCCGGCGCGTTCGACGATCCGGCGGGGGAAGAGCAGCGCCTGGAGCATCACCGGAAACCGGTTGAGCAGGCATTCGGCTACGACCCAACCGCGAAGGTCGGAACTCATCTTCCAGGTGGGGCGCAGCTCCTCGTCGCACCAGATGGTCGCTCCGTACGCGATTACATCGCCCTCGCCGGCGACAGCGAGCAGGTGGGCGGTGCCCTCGGCCTCCAGAACGTCATCGCAGTCGACGAAACGAATCCAATCGCCTCGTGAGACGGCGAACCCCGCGTTGCGGGCGCGGGACGTCCCACCGTGCTCGACACGCACGACCTGTAGCCGCTCGTCGTCGACATGCGCCAGGAGCTTGGCGACAGGTTCC
>JACDBY010000168.1 GCA_013694685.1 Actinomycetota bacterium | reverse complement strand
TCGCGGAGTGCGCCGTCGAGGACGAAGCCGACGACGCCGCGCGCGAGCGCCGCGAGGCGCATGAGACCGCCCACGAGCGCGTGCGAGAGCTCGCCCGAGCCGTCCACGACGATCACGTCTCCCGGCTCTGCGAGCGTCAGCGCCTTGTGGATCATCAGGTTGTCGCCCGGGCGGACGCGCACGGTGAGCGCGGTGCCGCAGAGCGAGAGAGATCGGTCGCCGTGGAACGGCTCGAGCCCGACTGTGCCGATCGAGCTGCCGAGGCAATCGCGACGATCGTGGTCGGCACGCCACGAAGTGCCTGCACAAGCTCCGGGTTGGGTGTGACCGTCCGCTCGTGGACGGCGAAGCCTGCAGGCCACGTGGGCGAGGCCGCGGGCGTCATTCGACGACGGCGCAGGCGTCGGGCGGGATGTGCACCCTGATCCGGTCGCCCTCGACGCGGCGTGAGCTCTGCACCGTCAGCGCCAGCGGGCCGGCGTTGACCTCGTACTCGTAGTGGTCGCCGAGGAACGCGACGGTCGTCACGTCTGCCTCCCACGTGTTGGTCCCGTTCAGCGATCGGTCGTCCAGGCGCATGACGGTGACGGCCTCGGGCCGCACGGCGACGGTGACGTTGCCGGAGGCGCCGGCGCCGTCGTGGACGGTCAGCTGGTGCGGCGAATCCGCGACGTCGACGACCACACCGCCGCCGGCGGTCCCCGAGACGCGGCCTTCGATCAGGTTGACGCGCCCGACGAACTCCGCGACGAACCGGTTCGTGGGATGCCGGTAGATCTCCTCGGGCGTGCCGATCTGCTGCACCTCGCCGGCGCTCATCACCGCGACGCGGTCGCTCATCGAGAGCGCCTCGTCCTGGTCGTGGGTGACGAAGATCGTCGTCAGCCCAAGCGTCCTCTGGAGCTCCTTCACCCACGCGCGAGCACGCTCGCGAAGCTTGGCGTCGAGGTTGGAGAACGGCTCGTCGAGCAGGAGGACGGACGGCGAGTAGACGAGGGCGCGTGCCAGTGCGACGCGCTGCTGCTGGCCGCCCGAGAGCTGATGCGGATAGCGCTTCTCGTACGGGGTCATCTCGACGAGCTCGAGCACCTCGAGCACCCGTGTCCGGATCGCCGCCCGCTTCAGCTTGCGCACCTTGAGCGGGAAGGCGAGGTTGTCGAAGACTGTCATGTGCGGCCAGACCGCGTAGGACTGGAAGACGATGCCGAGGTTTCGCCGTTCCGCCGGGACCGCGACCTTTCCAGTCGCGTCGAAGAAGGTGTCGTCGCCGACCGCGATCCGGCCGGCTTCGGGATTCTGGAAGCCGGCGATCGACATCAGCGTCGTCGACTTGCCGCAGCCGCTCGGGCCGAGGAGCGTGAACAGCTCGCCTTCCTCCACCTTGAAGGTGACGTCGTCGAGTGCCCGCTGATCGCCGAATTGCTTGACGAGGTTCTGGACGTGGATCTCAGGCACTGTGTTCTCCTCCCGCGACGCCGAGCTTGAACACCTTGGCGCCGACCGCGAGCACGACCACCGTGATCACGACCTGCACGAGCGCCAGAGCCGACACGGGCCCGACGAGCCCCTGGATGAACTGAGCGAGCATCGTCGCTCCCATGACCTCCGTGCCCGGCTTCACGAGGAAGACGGCCGGGTCGTAGTCGTTGATGATCTCGACGAAGAGCAGGATGAAAGAGGCGAAGATCGCGGGCTTGAGCAGCGGTAGCACGATCGTCCGGCTCGTCCGCCACCAGCCGGCGCCCGCCGCCCGCCCGGCCCGGTCGAGTTCCTCGCCGATCCGCGCGAGCGTCGGGTACATGACGATGTAGGCGAGGGGGAGGTTGCGGACGCAGAAGGCGAGCATGATCCCCCAGATGCTGCCGCGCATGAAGTCGCCGAACGCGCCGGTGAGCAGGTACGCCCAGAAGAAGCCGATGCCGATGATGATCCCGGGCGTCGCCCGCGGGTAGAGCATCAGGAACGGCAGCGTCCCCCGGAACCGAAAGCCCGACCGGTGCGCCACCAGCGTCGCCAGCGCAACGAAGGCGGTCGTCAGGACAGCGCCGACGACGGCGATGATGGCGCTGTTCTCGATCGAGCGTCGGAAGACCTCGTCCTCCCAGAGCACGCGCCAGTGGTCCCAGGTGGCGAGCTCCCACGGCGGCACGAGCGGGGTGAGCACGACGACGAAGGACATGGTCGCCAGCCCGACCACGGGGACGAGCGTCGTGCCGACGAGGTAGAAGGCGAGGATCGCCGCCAGCGGCCAGCGCCACGCGCGCAGTCGCAGCAGCGCCTGGCGTCCGGACTTGCCCCCGACCGAGACGAAGCGCGCCTCGGCGCCCAGCAGCTTGTTGCGCAGCAGCAGCAGCAGCGTCGCGACCAGAAGCATCATCACCGCGCCCGCGCTGACCGAGCCGGGATCCGGTGTCGAGGCGTTCGTCCACGTGTTGTAGAGATAGCTGGAGACGAA
>JACDBY010000147.1 GCA_013694685.1 Actinomycetota bacterium | reverse complement strand
CTCGGGCGCCCCTCCGTTGACGCTCGAGCTCGGGGTGCGAGGCGACGACGAGGCGCTCGCGCTGCGTCGAGCCGCGGCGCTCTACGCGGACGGCAAGCGTCTCGAGGCGGGCCGCACCTTCGCGCGCTTTCGCTCGCTCGAGGCGAAGGTCGGTCGGGCGCTCTCGGCCTGGCCGGAGGGCACGGTCGACCGGCTCAACCGCCTCGCCGGGCTGCACCCGCAGCGGGCCGTCGTGCAGCTCAACCTCGGGCTCGCGCTCTTCTGGGCGCGACTCGCGGGGGCGGAGGATGCGTGGCGGGCTGCCGCCGAGTCCGAGCCCGACACGCCGTACGCGGTCGCCGCCGGGAACCTCCTGCACCCGGAGTACGCCCCTGGGTTGCCGGTCTTCGTCACCACGGTTCCCATCCCGAACGGACGCGACTCGTTGAGCCCGGCCGATCAACTGGAGCGGCTGCGGCTCGGTGCCGGCGCAGGCGTCGCAGGCAAGCTCCTTTACGGCGTCGCGCTGCAGCGTCTCGGCAGACAGCGCTCGGCCCAACGGGTGTTCGCGGCCGCCGCCCGAGCGGAGCCGGCGAACGCCGAGGCACAGGTCGCGGCTGCCGTCGCGCGCTACGACAAGGCGCGTCCGGCCGAGTCGTTCTCGCGCCTCGGGCCGCTCACCCGGCGGTTCCCCGGCCGCGCGACCGTGCGCTTCCACCTCGGGCTCCTGCTCCTCTGGTCGGGCGAGGTCGCGGAGGCGAGAACCCAGCTCCTCCGGGCAACCACCACCGAGCCGCGCTCCGTCCTCGCGCGTCAGGCACGCCGCTACCTTGACGAGCTCGACGCCGCGGAGGCCGGGTAACGGGCGCATCGCTGAAGGGTTGCCCAAGACACGCGCAGAGCACGTGTCCGACTGAAGGCGGACCCACACCACCAGCGGCAGTTCCGACCGCGTCAGCCTGACGCCGAAGGCGGCGGCCCTCAAGGACGCCCCGCCCGCCTGGCGAAACGAGGCGGACGCGGCTACGGTGTGCCCGCACGCGACGGAAGGGGCGGTCCTGAGCGCTCGAGCGCGAGATCCGCAAGGGAGCACGGCGACCGAGGGCGTTCTCTCCTTCGAAGAGGGGCAGGCCCTGCTCGAGACCGGTCGCTCGAAGGGACGTCTCGACGCCGACGAGGTGGCACTCGCCCTCGACGAGCTCGATCTCGACGCCGCCCAGCTCGACGCCTTCTACGACGCGCTCGACGAGGAGCAGATCGAGGTCGTGGCGGACAAGGCGGAGGACGAAGCGGAGCAGCAACGCGTCTGGGAGAGCACCGAGCCGGAGATCTCGACCGACACGCTGCAGCTCTTCCTGAAGGACATCGGCAAGGTGCCGCTCCTCACCGCCGCGCAGGAGGTCGAGCTCGCGAAGCGCATCGAGCGCGGCGACCACGGCGCCAAGCAGGCGATGGTGGAGGCGAACCTCCGTCTCGTCGTCTCGATCGCCAAGCGGTATCGGAACCAGGGGCTCCCGTTCCTCGACCTCATCCAGGAGGGGACGATCGGGCTCGTGCGGGCGGCCGAGAAGTTCGACTGGCGCAAGGGATTCAAGTTCTCGACGTATGCGACCTGGTGGATCCGTCAGGCGGTGGCACGCGCGATCGCGGACAAGGGCCGCACGATCCGAATGCCGGTCCACGTCGTCGAGAAGCTCAACAAGATCGGCCGCTCCGAGCGCAAGCTTCGCGGCGAGCTCGCGCGCGAGCCTACGCACGAGGAGATCGCGGCCGACCTCGACCTGCCCCTCGAGGAGGTCGAGCAGATCAAGCGGAGCGCGCAGACGCCCGTCTCGCTCGAAAAGCCCGTCGGGGACGACGATGAGTCCGAGTTCGGCCATTTCCTCACCGACGAGTCCGAGCCGTTGCCCGACGAGGCGGCGGAGGTGACCATGCGGCGCGAGGCGTTGCGCGGAATCCTCGGCGCCCTCTCGCCGCGCGAGCGCCAGGTGCTCGAGCTCCGCTACGGCCTCGACGGCCAGCAGCCGCGCACGCTCGACGAGGTTGGAAGGGCGTTCAACGTGACCCGCGAGCGCATCCGGCAGATCGAGCACCAAAGCCTGAAGAAGCTCCGTGCGCTCGCCGACGCGGCGAGCGTCCGGGACGTCGCCTGACGGAGCTCCGCCCTACGGCGCTACGATCCCGCGCGTGATTCCACCGCATGCAGTGCTCGTCGACGAGCTCGCAGAGCTGATCGCGATCCCGTCGGTGAGCGCCGACACGGCCCACGTGGGCTACGTCAGGGCGGCGGCCGAGTGGGTCGCCGGCCGCATCCGGGACGCGGGTGGCACCGTCGAGATCGAGGAGCGGAACGGTCGGCCACTCGTTACCGGTGAGGTCGCAGCGTCGACCGGGGCGGACGCTCCGACACTCCTCGTGTACGCCCACCTCGACGTTCAACCACCCGATCCGCTCGAGCTCTGGGAGTCGGATCCGTGGACACTCGTCGAGCGTGACAGCATGCTCGTCGCCCGCGGGGTCGCCGATGACAAGGGACACCTCTACATGCTCCTCAAGGCCACCTCCCTGCTCGTCGAGGCCGGGGAGCTGCCGGTCAACGTCCGCTTCGCGATCGACGCGGAGGAGGAGGTGGGTGGCCATTCGGTCGTCGACTGGGTGCAGGAGGACGCGGGTCGCGCCGACATCGCCCTCGTACTCGACGGCGGGTACGCGACCGAGGAGCTGCCCGCGTTCTGCACGGCCCTGCGGGGCATTTGCTACTTCCACGTCACCGTCCGGACGGGTGAGCGCGACCTCCACTCGGGGATGGTCGGCGGCGCCGCGCTTCCGGCGACGCATGCGCTCCTCCAGGTGCTGGCAGGCGTGTTGCCGGGGGCGGACGGGTCGGTGCTCGAAGCGCTCCGCGCGGGCATCGTCCCGCCGAGCAAGGAAGAGGTTGCCGGTTGGAGCACGTTGCCAGATGGAGCAACAGAGCTCGCCGCGCTCGGCGCACG
>JACDBY010000023.1 GCA_013694685.1 Actinomycetota bacterium | reverse complement strand
AGGCGGCGGCGTCGGCGAGCACCCTGGTGCACGCGTAGACGTCGACGTTCTGGAGCGCGGTCGCGGGGGCGATCGTCGAGCCGAGCGGCAGGTACGGGGTCAGGTTGACCGCGGTGAGGGTGCGCTGCTCGGGCTGGCGTTTCCAGAACGGCATATAAGCAAACTTTATCACCGCGTCCGGATGCATAAGTAGAATCGGTGCTGCTCAACGCGCAGTCAGCGGCGGGGCGTGGGCTAGTGGCTGTAACGGGCTCTGCCCTCATCACTCGGGTGAACCCGTGCGCCCGCCGCTTCGTTTCGTGTAGAGCACCGGTGCACGCACGGGACGAGCAAACCCGGCACCTATGGCACACATGGCCCCAGCATCCATGCGGAATCGGCTTGGACGCAGGGGCCGATATGCGCCCGGAAGGAATCGAACCTTCGACCTCGCGCTCCGGAGGCGCGCGCTCTATCCCCTGAGCTACGGGCGCGGGGAGCGAAAGTCTAGCGGTGGCTCCGTGCCCGGCTGCGAGCGGCCGGGCCGTCTGCGCTCGCCGAGGGTCGTGCGAAGGCCCGACCGTCCGCCGTAGGCTCGCCGTGGAACCTGCTCGAGGCACGGGAGGGCGCGCCGAGCTGATCCGATCGCTGAGCGAGCCGTCGCGCTGGCTGTCGAGGCAGGCGCGGCTCCAGCCTCATGGAGCCGTGCTTCACATGGCTCCGGCACCGGTCTAGGCTCGCACGATGCCGCTCGGCGACGTCAGCTCCACCTATGCAGACATCCGTCGAGACGTGGTTCTCGCCGACGATCGCTGCGAAGGCCTGGCCCGCGACGGCCGCGATCACGCTCGCCGTCGTGCAGGTGCTGACGCGTCGCGGATGTGGGGCAAGCGCCAGGGCGTCGTGCCGCTCTCGTTCGCGAATGCGCGGCGCGTGCACATCTGGTCGGGGCGGCTCGCAGTGCTCTGCACGCTCCCGGTGTTCTTCCACTGCGTGACGATGCTCGGCTTCAAGACGCCCGACGCACGGGTGGCGATCCACTCGATCGCCGGCTCGTTCGTCTACGGCGTGCTCGCCGCCAAGCTGCTCGTGATCCGCCACCGCAGCCGGAACTACGCGCCGTGGGTGCTACCTGTGCTGGGCGGGTCGCTCGCGGCCGTGCTGACGACGCTCTGGCTGACCTCGAGCCTCTGGTACTTCACGACCGTCCGGTTCGGATTCTGATGCGGAGCCCCGTCAAGCCGTTCGCGCTGCTGCTCGCCGTCGCGGCGGGGACGTTCGGGCTCGCCCAGTGGCACCCGTTCTCGCCGTCGACCGCGAGCACCGCGACGGCGACGGGAAGCGCCGCGCGCGGGAGGGTGCGTTCGCGGCGTCGTGTGCCGGCTGCCACGGCCTGGATGCCTCCGGTGGGGTGGGGCCAGCGCTCGTGGCGGCACGTTGACGGTTGAGGAGGTCGCCGGGGTCGTCGCGGCGGGTCGGGGAGCGATGCCTCCGGGCATCGTCGAGGGTCAGGACGCGGCAGACGTCGCCGCGTACGTCGCGTCGCTCTCCGAGTGATCGGCTACTTGACCGGAGCGCTACGGCGGGCGCCATTCTCCGGTCGAGCATCTAGTCTCGCCCGAGATGGAGGTGAGCGCCGAGATCGTCCGGCTCCGGCTGGCCGAGACCTTCGTGATCAGCCGCGAGTCGCAGGACTGGGCGGACGTCGTCCACGTGACGATCGCTCACGACGGGCACGTCGGGCGCGGCGAGGCAGCCCCGATCGAGCGCTACGGCGAGACGGCCGTCTCCGCCCTGGGGTTCGTCGAGCAGCACAGCCACCTCGTCGGCGACGACCCGTTCGCGCTCGAGGAGATCGAGGCCCGGCTCGCTGCGCTCGAAGGCGAGCAGGCGGCCAAGTGCGCTCTCGACGCGGCCCTCCACGACCTCCAGGGCAAGCTGCTCGGTGCACCCGTCTGGAAGCTCCTGGGTCTGCCTCCGTTCGGTCCTCCGACCTCGTGGACCGTCTGGCTCGGCGACCCCGACGACATGGCACGTCGCGCGGCTGCGGCGGCGCCGCGCTTCCGGCGCCTGAAGCTCAAGCTGGGCGGCGGCGACGGACTCGACATCGAGCGTGTGCGCGCCGTCCGCGGTGTCACCGACCTTCCGCTCCAGGTCGACGTCAACGAATGGTGGACGCTCGACGAGGCGCTCGACGCGTGCGGCGAGCTCGCCCGGCTCGGGGTCGAGTACGTCGAGCAGCCGCTGCGCGAGGGCGACCGCGACGGCGCCGAGCTCCGTCGCCGCTCACCCCTGCCGGTCTACGTCGACGAGGACTGCCACACGCTCGCGGACGTCGCCGCGTGCCGCGCGGTCGCACACGGCATCAACATCAAGCTCGCGAAATCAGGCGGCATCCGCGAGGCGATCCGGATGGCCCATGCGGCGCGGGCGCTCGGGCTTGGCGTGATGATCGGCTGCATGGTCGAGTCGGGGCTCGGAATCGCCGCCGGCTGCACGGTCGCGCCGCTCTGCGATCACGTCGACCTCGACGGCAACCTGCTCCTCGCGAAAGACCCGGCTCCGGGGCCGCGGTTCGTCGACGGCCTTCAGTGCTCCTCCGACGAGGTCGGGCTTGGCTGCGGGTGAGCGCACGCTGATCCTCGCGGAGGGCTTCTCGGCGGATCCGCATTACGGGAAGACGATGCGCGGCGTCCTACGCTACCGGCGCGAGGACGTCGTCGCGATCGTCGACTCGGAGCGCGCCGGCGCGTCCGAGGCGGACGTCCCGATCGTCGAGGACGTCGAAGCGGCGCTCGCGTACGAGCCGGAAGTCGCTCTCGTCGGGGTGGCGACGCAGGGGGGGCGTTTCCCGCCCGCCTGGCGCGAGCTCCTGCGGACCTCGATCGAGCACCGGCTCTCGATCGAGAACGGGCTCCACGAGCTCATCGGCGACGACCCGGAGCTGCGAGCGCTCGCGGACGAGGCAGGCGTCGAGCTTCGCGACCTGCGCCGGCCACCGTCCTCGCTCGACTGCCCGACAGGTGCGAACCTCGAGGTCGACGCTCGGATCGTCCTGACGGTCGGCTCGGACTGCGCGATCGGGAAGATGACCGTCTCGCTCGAGGTCGACCGCGCCGCCCGGGCGCACGGACTCCGGTCGGTATTCGTTCCGACGGGGCAGACGGGCATCGCGATCGCGGGTTGGGGAATCGCCGTCGACGCCGTCGTCGCCGACTTCATCGCGGGCGCTGCAGAGCGGCTCGTCGTCGAGGGCCGCCGGCGGGGCGGCGACCTCCTACTCGTCGAGGGACAGGGGTCGCTCGTGCATCCCGCCTACTCGGGGGTCACGCTCGGGCTCTTCCACGGCTCGGTGCCCCACGCCCTCGTCCTGTGCCATCGAGCGGGATCCACGGAGATCGAGGGCTCGCCCGGCCATCCGCTGCCTCCGCTCGCAGAGCTTGTCGAATTGCACGAGCGGGCATCGCTGCCGCGCCGCCGCGCGACGGTCGCCGCCGTCGCCCTCA
>JACDBY010000087.1 GCA_013694685.1 Actinomycetota bacterium | reverse complement strand
TCGTCGTCCAGGCCGGGTCGGAGCGCGCGCGCGATGCGGACACGCCGGCACGGATCCGCGTCGACGCCGGCGGACAGGGCGCGAACGTGGCGGCATGGGCGAAGGCCCTCGGCGCCGACGCGCGCTGGCTCGGGAAGCGCGGCGCCGACCCCGCAGGTCGGCTCGCTGCCGGGCTTCTCGCCGCGAGAGGCGTCGAGCTATGCGGGCCGCTCGCCGACGGCGACGGGTGTGTGGTCGTCTCGCTCGCAGAGCTCGACGGGACGCGGTCGATGTTTCCGGATCGGGGTGTCGCGACCCGGCTCCAGCCGGATGACCTCCGCGAGGAGTGGCTCCGGTGCGATCACCTCCACGTTTCCGGCTACGCGCTCCTCGCGGAGCCGGTCGCGTCCGCGGCCCTTCGCGCGGCCGAGCTCGCCCGCGGTGACGGCGCACGTGTGAGCGTCGACCTCTCCTCGTGGAGCAGCATCGAGCGAGCCGGGGTCGACCGGTTCCGGAGCCTCGTGGAGGCACTGGCTCCCGAGGTCGTGTTTGCGAACGAGGACGAGCGCGAGCTCCTCGGCGGCATGCTGCCGGACGCTTCTTGGGTCCTCAAGCGCGGCGCACAGGGCTGCTCGTTCGACGGTGTCGAGCGCCCCGCCTTCCCGGTGCGGGAACTGATCGACACCACGGGTGCGGGCGATGCGCTCGCGGCCGGCTTCGTGGTTGGCGGGCCAGAGCTCGCGCTCGAGGCTGCGTCGCGGTGCGTCGCCCGGCTCGGCGCGATGCCCTAGTCGTTTCGCTCGCCCCGCCGAGCTGGTCGCCGCGCCGCGCGATCGACACACATCCGACCGAAGTCGGCGCACACTCGACACAGAATCGCGGATAGCCTGGAACCAGGGCATCGGGGGTGCCCCTGGGGGTGGTTCTCCGGGACGGCGGATGGCCGTCGATGTCGCCGGTGTCTACCCTGCGGCCGGCATGGAGCATCTGATCCGCGTCTCCGAGGAGGTCGAGACAGCGCTCACAGAAGAGCGTGCGGTCGTCGCGCTCGAGACGACGCTCGTCGCGCACGGCTTCCCGGCGCCGACCGGTGTCGAGGTGGGCCTCGCGAGCGAAGCGGCCGTGCGGACCTCCGGAGCGGTGCCGGCGACGATCGGCGTGCTCGACGGTCGAATCGTCGTTGGGTTGAGTGGAGACGAGCTGGAACGCTTCTCGCCGGATGCCCGTAAGCTCGGTCCGCGCGACCTCGCCCCGTGCGCTGTGCAGGGTGCGGTGGGCGCGACGACCGTCGGGGGCACGCTCGTCGCCGCGGCTGCGGTCGGGATCCGGTTCATGGGCACGGGTGGGCTCGGTGGCGTCCACCGCGGCTTCCCGACACCGCCCGACGTCTCGGCCGATCTCGGTGCCTGTGCCCGCGTCGCCGCCCTGATCGTCTCCTCGGGTGTCAAGTCGCTGCTGGATGTGCCCGCGACGGTCGAGCTGCTCGAGACGCTCGGCGTGCCCGTGATCGGCTACCGAGTCGACACCCTGCCGCTCTTCTACGCGGCCGACGGAGGCCCACCCGTCTCGGCCCGCGCCGAGGACTCGACCGAGGTCGCGCGGATCGCCGATGCCCACTGGCGCCTCGGCGGCAACGGGCTCCTGGTGGGCCGCGCTCCCGACGAGAGCCTCGAAATCGACGATCTGATCGAGGCGATCCTCGAGGAAGCGCGCGAGGCGGGTATCGTCGGCCAGGCCGTGACGCCCTACGTCCTCGCCGGTCTCCACGAGCGCTCGGACGGCGAGACGCGCCGTGTCAACCGCGACCTGATCGTCGCGAACGCCGGTCTCGCCGGCGAGATCGCAACCGCGCAGGCGGCCCTGTGAGCCTGTACGACCGCGTCCGCGAGCTGCCGCTCGTCGTCGAGGAGTACGAGCTCGAGCCGCTCGCGCTCGCCGCTCGCCCCGACTTCACGCGCCAGACGACGGTCGTCCATCTCCACGGAGCCGGCGAGGAGGGTCTCGGCGAAGACGTGACCTACGACGGCGCCGAGCACGACGCTCAGCGCGAGCGCGGCCCCTCGCTGCCGCTCGCCGGCGAATGGACGCTCGACTCGTTCTCGCGCCACCTAGACACGCTGCCGCTCTTCGAGCGCGAGCCCGAGATGCACGCCTTCCTCGACTACCGTCGCTGGGCGTTCGAGAGCGCCGCGCTCGACCTCGCCCTGCGGCAGGCTGGCCGCTCGCTCGGTGAGGCCGTCGGACGCACCCCGCAACCGGTGACGTTCGTCGCGTCGGGTGGTCTCGACGACCCGCCCTCGACGACACGGCTCCGCGCATTTCTCGAGCTCTACCCCACGCTGCGGTTCAAGCTCGACGCGCGCCCGACCTGGACGGAGGCGATCTTCGACGAGCTCGTCGAGCTCGGCTGTGTCGACTCGATCGACCTCAAGGGCCAGTACTCCGGCACGGTCGTCGACAACCCAGCCGACCCCGCGCTCTACCGTACCGTCATCGACCGGTTCCCGGACGCCTGGCTCGAGGATCCGGCGCTGACGCCCGAGACGGAGCCGCTCCTCGAGCCGCACGCGGCTCGCGTCACCTGGGACGCGCCGATCCACGCGGTCTCCGATATCGAGGCGCTCCGCTGGCCGCCGAAGACGGTCAACGTGAAACCGTCGCGGCTCGGCTCGATCGAGCGCCTCTTCGCCGCCTACGACCACTGCGAGGAGCGCGGGATCGGCGCCTACGGCGGCGGCCAGTGGGAGCTCGGTGTCGGCCGCGGTCACATCCAGCTCCTGGCCTCCCTCTTCCACCCGGCGACACCGAACGACGTTGCACCCGGTGGCTACAACGCCGCCGAGCCGGCCTCGGATCTTCCCACGAGTCCCCTCACCGTGTCACCGAGGGCATCGGGCTTCGCAACGCTCTAGGGGCGAGCGAGGCAACGATCGTCGGACCCGGCGTCGACGGCCCGATCACACTCGCCGGGGGTATCCAGTCGGGGTCAACCCGGTGGCGACCTCCAGCTGCTGGCGCGAATCGCGGACGAATCGGGCGTCTTCTCGGCCGTCTTCTCCCCGACGCCCGATCCGATGCTCGACGAGCGCCCCGGCGGGGCCGCTCGGGCCGAAATACACGATCACCTACGCGATGCCCGGCCGGAGGGTGGAGAGGACGCTCTGATCCAGGATCTCTACCCGTACGCGGACCCGGCCCCTGTCTCGTACGTCGAGCCCGGTGGTGCAACAAGTGTCCGCTCCCCCGTCTCGTAGTACGAGTGCACGGAGCTCGTCGCCCCGGTCTGCTCGAGTGCCGCGACGAGCGCCTCGACCCGGGCCCGGAACGCGGGCTCGTCGACCGACGACGTCGACGACCGGAAGACGACGAGCTCGTTCACCTGATCGTCTTTCGGCGGGAAGTGCTCGCCGATGAGGTCGTAGGCCCGGTACGACTCGGGGTCGTTCGTGAGCTCGGCGTCGGTCGTGAGCGACGAGCCGAGCAACGCGACGATCAGCCCGATCGAGATTGCGAGCGCGAGGCCCCAGAGCACGAGCGTCCGGCCGGGCCGGCGGCTGGAGGCGCGCGCGAGCCTCCCGGTGAGATCGCCCACTACTTCTCGAGCGCGTCCAGGAACTCGTCGACGGGGATCAGGCTGAGCGTCTCGAACTTCGCGCTCCCGCGGGCGCCGAGCTTCACGGACAGGTTGGCCATCGTGAGGTCGTCCGGCGC
>JACDBY010000014.1 GCA_013694685.1 Actinomycetota bacterium | reverse complement strand
GGGCCGGAAAGGTCCGGCCCCTACGGGTCGGTGGTGACCTCGGGAGCCTGCGCCGACTCAGCCGGCCGCTTCTTCCGCCGTCTGCGACGTGACTTGCGGGCTGGGGCCTTCGGCGCCGGAAGGCTCTCGGCGAGCGCTGCGGCGATCTCCTGGATCGGCCCGATCTCCTCCCGCGCCTTGTCGAGCGTTCCGTTCGCCCGCGGTGTATAGCCCTCGGCGGAGGCGAGGAGCGCCGCGCCGACCGGGAGCGGCAGCGCCGCCGCGATCTTGACGAGCTGTCCCACGTTCTCCTCGTGGCGGTGGCCGCGGGAGTTCGCGACCGCGCCGAGCAGGCGCTTCGCCTCGGGGAAGTCCTGGCTCGCCTTGCGGTCGAGCGTCTTGCGCACCGAGCGGGCGAGGCGCCAGGTCCAGCGCTCGAGGATCTGGTCCGGCGCGCTCGCCTTGCCGTCGCCGACCGCCCGCAGGAGGATCCGGACGCCGGCCGCGCGATCCTTCTCCCAGGGCGGCGCCTGCGTTACCAGGGTCACGAGATCGTCGAAGTCGGCACGCTCGACCGGCGTCGCGACGCGGTCGGCGAGCGCCGTCATCCGGAGGCGGCGGTTCGGGTTCTCGGCGGCGCAGACCGAGAGGAAGGTCTCGAGCGCGACCTTGTCGGCGCGGCCTTCGGCGAACTTGCGGGCGAACTCGGCGCGTTGGTCGAAGCGGATCTGGCGGCCCGCAATCGTCGCCCAGAAGCGCTGCTCATCGTCGTCGAGGAACCGCGGGTCGACGCGCTGCCAGTCCCGCTGGATCACGGCGAGACGGCGGCCCACGTCCTGCGTGACCGGGACGAGCCAGGGTGCCGGTGAGAGGCGGCGGCGAGCCCGGCGCGCGGAACGTCTGCGAGGGGCGGGCGTGACGCGGGCGCCCTCGCGGTAGAAGTCCGAGTCGAGCAGCGAGTGCAGCGAGACGACGCGGTCCGAGTGGGTGGCGCCCTTCGGGACGAAGTCGACCACGATGCCCGCCTCCTTGCGCGCGTGCGTCCGCATGATCCGGCCGATGCGCTGCTGGTAGACCCGCTTGGAAGCCGTCGGCGCGAGGTGCATGCAGACCGTCGCGCGAGGTGAGTTCCAGCCCTCGGCGAGGAGCTGTGCATTGACGAGCACGTTGATCTCGCCGCGCTCGTAGGCGGCGAGTGTCTCGGCGAGCTCGCGTGGCGGCGTTCGACCCGAGACGGCCATCGTCTTCAACCCGGCGGCCCTGAACTCCTGGGCAAGGTTGTAGGCGTGCTCGACGCCGGCCGCGTAGACGATGCCGGGCGTCGCGCCGAAGCGGTCGCGGTAGAGGCTCGCAGCGGCCTGGTTGAGCGCCACGTGATCGAGCGCGGCAGCCAGCGCACGCTCCTCGAAGTCGCCGCCCACGATCGGCACCGAGTTGATCGCGGCCACCGGCGGCACGCGCAGGCTCCGCAGGGGCGCGATCAGGCCGCGGCGCGCCGCATCCGTCAGCGGGAGATCGTCGACCGAGGCGGGAAAGACGTCCGAGACCTGCTTCGCGATCAGTTGCTCGGTCGCCGTCATGCCGATGTACAGCGGCTCCGAGAAGCGGCGGATCGCGGTCGAGGTCTTCTCCCCGAGCGCCGTATGCGCCTCGTCGCAGATGACGAGCTGGTACGCCTCGGGCGACAGCTCGTGGCCGTGGCGCGCGAACCAGGCGTACGTCTGGATCGTCATCGGGTCGGGACGGAGTGGCTCCTTGCCCCGTTCGATCGCGTCGGTGAGTCGGTCTCCGTACCCTTCGGTCGTCAGATCGCGGCGGAACTGGTCGATGAGCAGGCGGCGGTGGGTGAGGATGAGAACGCCGAGCTGGCGGGCGGCATCGACGAAACCCGCTGCGGCAATGGTCTTGCCCGACGCGGTCGGGTGGCGGAACCGGTATCGCCTCGACGCGCCGGGGTCCTCACCCGTGATCGTCTCGACGAGCTCTTCGTCGACGAGCTCGAGGTCCTCGTCCTCTTCGTCGTCTTGCTCCTCGACGAGGTCGGCGGCGACGCCGTTCTGCGAGCCGTGACCGTTGCCGTTCTCCTCGGCGCTCCGCTGGGTTGCCGCGATGAGCTCCGTGAGCATCCCCGCGAGCGCGTCGATCTGGTGGCGACGGAGCCCCGTGCCCGCGGCGGTCGCGGGCGACTCTGCGGCGAGCACGCGCTCGAGCCCGAGCATCAGCCCGTACCGCACCTTCCAGCCGGACGAGGGGTGACGCCTCCCTGCCTCGAGCTCCACGAGCGCGTCGTCGAGCGCACGCCGACGAGCCGTGCCCGGCGCGAGCGCGACATCGGCCTCCTCGCCGGGATGGAGGAAGGGCTCGCCGAACCATCGCTCCGCACGGTGCGCGGCATCCGTCAGGTCCGGAGTCGGCTCCGACGGCGAATGCGAGATGATCGTGGATTCCTGCATCGGTGCAGTGGCAGCCCCGAAAACGCGTCGCACACGTCCTTGCCGTTCATTCCTGCTGCGACCGTTCGAGGAAGGCAGCTCACTCGGGCGTCGAACCGCGCCGGCGTCGCTGCAATCGAGAGAGTAGCTGAACCGGCGGCGGGCGTCAGGCGGCTCGCACGTCGGTGAGTGGGCGCCCCACGACCCGCTCCGAGACTCCGCTCTGATCGAGATGCTTCGTGATCCCACCACGGAAGAGCGGGTAGCCGGCGCCGAGGATCAGACAGGCGTCCAGCTCGGCGGCGCTCGCCACGACAGCGTCCTCGAGGATGTGCCGTGCCTCGTCGGCGAGCGCCTCCAGCAGCCGCTCGTGGATCTCGTCGACGGTCGGTCGATCGTCGCTCTGCTCGAGCGTCGGGAACTCGCCGTCGGCGAGCGTCTGGAGGGTCGGCGAGAGCGGAAACCGCTCCGGGAATGCCACGTGCAGCGTCCCGAGCACGTGGTTCGCGACGCGTGGCCCCACCATCGCGAGGAGCGCGGATGGTGGCATCGGGATGCCGAGCCGCAGGGCCGCCTCGTCGGTCTCCTCGAACGTCGAGCCGCTTTCGAGCGCCTGCATGAGCACAGTCGATTGTCGCGTCAGCATTCGGTTCACGACGAACGCCGGCGCGTCGCGGACGAGCACGCCGCGCTTGCCGAGCTTCTTCGTGACGTCCCAGGCGGTGGCGAGGGAGATATCGTCGGTCGCGGGTGTGCGGACGACCTCGACGAGCGGCAGCACCGCGACCGGGTTGAAGAAGTGCAGGCCGACGACGCGTTCCGGGTGTCCGAGCCCGTTCGCCATCGCGGTGACCGAGAGCGCGGACGTGTTCGTCACGAAGAGGCACTCGGGCGAGACGACGCGCTCGAGACCGGCGAAGAGCTCCTGCTTGAGCGAGAGCTCCTCGAAGATCGCCTCCAGCACGAGGTCGCAGCCGGCATACGCGTCCTGTCCGTCGCCCACGGTGACGATCGAGCCGAGAAACCGCCCCTTCCCTTCGCTCAGGCGACCGCGAGAGACCAGTTTGCCGAGCTCGCCGCGAACCGATTCGGCGGCCTCTGCGGCACGGCCGGGCTCGACGTCGGTGAGCACGACGGGCGTCTCGAGGCGCCGGAGGAAGAGCGTCGCGAGCTGGGTCGCCATCAGCCCGGCGCCGACGAGGCCGACCCGCTGGATGCGCCTGGGCGTCTCGTCCGGGATCGCGCCTGGTCGCTTGATCCGCCGCTCCACGACGTCGTAGGCGTAGATCGCCGCCTGCGCCTCGGGCCCGGGGAGAAGCTCCGCGAGCGCCTCCTCCTCCGCGGCATAGCCCTCCTCGAGGCTCCAGCTCGCGGCGCCCTCGATCAGCTCGAGCGCGCGGTAGGGAGCCGGCGCCTGGCCGTGGACGACATCGTCGACACGGGCGCGCGCCTTGTAGACGACGTCGGCGACGTCGCTCAGATCCGCGTCCGGGACGCGCTTCCCAGGCCCCTCCTCGATGCGGCGCAGGAGGACCTCGAGCGACTCGTCGAGGAACTCGACCGACTCGAGCACGTGGTCGACGAGCCCGAGCTCGAACGCCTCCCTGGCGCCGATCAACCGGTTCTGCTTGAGCGGATTGTCGACGATGAGCTTCACGGCCGCCTCGGCGCCGACGAGCCGCGGCGTCAGTTGCGTGCCGCCCCAGGCGGGAAAGAGACCGAGCGCGACCTCGGGGAAGCCGATGTGTCTCACGTTGGCTGCGAGCGTGCGGGTGTCACAGTGCAGAGCGATCTCGAGACCGCCGCCGAGCGCAGCGCCGTTGACCGCCGCGAGCGTCTGGAAGGGCAGCTCGCGCAGGCGGCCGAAGAGCTCGTGGCCGGCGCGGGCGCCCTCGCGTGCGAGTTCGGGTGTGATCCCCGGAAAGCGGGTGATGTCGGCGCCGGCCGCGAAGACGAGCGGCTTGCCGGTGAGCAGGAGGCCGCGCCAGTCGCGCGTCCGGAGGCGACCCAGAATCTCCTCGAGCGAGCGGAGCGCCTCCTCGCCGAAGGTGTTCGGCTTCCGCCAGTCGGCTCCGTTCGCGATGGTCACGAGCGCGACAGGCCCCACACGTGTCGCGAGCCGCTGGAGGTGGAAGCGGGTGACGGGAGGTGGTCTCATCCTGCGACACATCGATTCATGGTGAGACCACCTCCTTGCTCAGCCATGCCGGGCGTTCTCCCAGAGGAGCGCCGCCCCCATCCCGAGCCCGATGCAGAGCGCCGTGAGCCCGTAGCGGACATCCGGACGTCGCTCGAAGCCGTACGCGAGCTGCGCCAGCAACCGCACGCCCGTCGCTGCCAGCGGGTGACCGCAGGCGATCGCACCGCCGTAGGGGTTCAGCCGCGGATCGTCCGGCGCGACGCCGACGCCGTCGCACCAGGAGAGCACCTGCACCGCGAAGGGCTCGTTCAGCTCGAAGAGCCCGACGTCGTCGATCCCGATCCCGGCCTGTGCGAGCACCTTCTCGGTCGCCGGGATAGGGCCTAGGCCCATCAGGTGCGGCTCGACCCCGACGTACGCGAACGCGACGAGGCGCATCCGAGGCTCGAGACCGAGCTCCGTGGCCGCAGCCTCCGAGGACAGCAGCGAGGCCGTCGCGCCGTCCGTCAGCCCGGCCGAGTTGCCTGCGGTGACGCGACCACCCGCGCGGAAGGGCGTCCGCAGCTCCGCGAGCCCCTCGACGGTCGTCTCGGGTCGCAGGAACTCGTCGCGGTCGGCGAGCCGCCAGCCCTCGTCGCCGAAGACGGTCATCGGCGTCACGGTGCGGGCGTAGACGCCGTCCGGGTCGTCCCACGCCGCCGTGGCGCGTCGCTGCGACTCCGCCGCGTAACGATCCGCGGCCTCCCTCGTCAGCGTGGGAAACTCGTCGTGGAGGTTCTCGGCCGTCTGCCCCATCACCGCGGCGCTCTCGTCGATCAGGCGCTCGGAGACGAAGCGCGGGTTGAAGTCGACGTCCTCACCCATCGGGTGGTGCCCCATGTGCTCGATCCCGCCTGCGATCGCGAGCTCGCAGGCGCCCATCGCGATCTCGCCCGCCGCGGCCGTGACCGCCGTCAGCGCACCCGCGCACATGCGGTCGACCGCGAACCCGGGGACGGTGTGGGGAAGGCCCGCCAAGAGGGCGACGTCACGCCCGAGCGTCAGGCCCTGGTCACCGACCTGCGCAGTCGCCGCCATGGCGACGTCGCCGATCCGCTCGGGCGGCACTCCCGGGTTGCGGCGCAGGAGCTCGCGAACGGCCTTGACGCCCATGTCGTCCGCCCGAGTCCCCCAGAAGAGGCCTCCCTCTCCGGCCTTGCCGAAGGCCGTGCGCACACCGTCGACGTACATGACCTCGCGCAGCTCGCGGCCCATCGCGAGGAGGATACCGTGCTTGACTGACTGTTCAGTCAGCGTCGAACGAGGAAGGCGCCGGGCTTGATCGCGGCAGCCTCGTGCCCGTATGCCCTGCGCGAGGAACGGTCAGTCGCGGGCCGCCGGAGAAGCCGAGCCGGGACCGGTAGAGCTCGGTCGGCGCCGTCGCGCGGGAGCATCCATCGACGACGCAGCCGCCCGTGACGAGCACCCTGCCGCCCGGAAACGAGGTCGCGGTGTGCGCCGCCCGCGGAATGGCCGGTAAGGCGGCGGGAACGACGCTCGGGTTGCCCGCGGCCCCGAGCGCGAGCGGCGCGAGGACGAGGGTCGAGAGGAGGGCGAAGGCGCGCATGTGATGTCTCTACAACTATTTCCGGGTCGCGGTTCCCGGATACTTGGACGATGGACTGGGGCGAGACGCGCGAGCGTGCGATCCGCGAGCACGACGAACGGGGCCGGGCGCCGGCCGAGGGTCGTGAGGACTTCCGGCTGGCGGGGAT